>JBCCRB010000306.1:0-4035 GCA_039208465.1 Pseudomonadota bacterium | reverse complement strand
CGCGTCAAATGCTGGTATTTACCGGCCTGTACCCATTCCTGGCCTACTACCTGATCTGGGGTGGCCCGGTACTTTCGCCGATTTTTGGACTTCTCGGGCGGCTTCTATGTGAACCGCTGCGTGCTGCAATATATTGCCGAAGCCTACAACATGCTGACCGAGGGCGTACCCCCGGTCATGATCGAGAATGCGGCGAAGATGGCAGGTATGCCGGTCGGGCCACTGGCGCTCAACGATGAAACGGCGATTGATCTGTCACAAAAGATCCTCGCCCAGACCGTGCGCGACCTTGGTGAAGGCGTCGTCAAGCAGGAGCATCTCGACCTCGTCAACACGATGGTCGATACGCATGACCGCAAAGGGCGCAAGAACGGCAAGGGCTTTTATGACTATCCGGCAAAGCCCGCCAAGAAGCATATTTGGCCCGGCTTGAAGGAAATGTATCCGCAGCAGGATGCCGACAGTGTCGACTTTGACGAACTCAAGCAACGTTTCCTGGTGGTAATTGCCCTTGAAGCAGCTCGGGTGATGGGCGAAGGCCATGTGATCGACCCGCGTGAAGCCGATGTCGGCTCGATCCTTGCCTTTGGCTTTGCGCCCTATACGGGCGGCACGCTGTCCTACATTGACAATATGGGTGTTGCTGAATTTGTCGCCGTGGCGAAGAAGCTCCAACGCAAGTATGGGTCGCAATTCAAAGTGCCAAAAATCCTGACCGACATGGCCAAGACCAACGAGACATTTTATCAGCGTTTCAACCCTTATCCGGCGCTCGACAAGAAACAGGCCGCCTAAGCCGCAGGATTTCGACCGTTAAGACTTTGAAGCCATCGCATCCGTGCGGTGGCTTTTTTCTTGGCATGGCTTTGTCAGGCCGCCGCCACAAGCGCGGCCAACTTATCGATAGCCTGGCGCCATCCGCCCTCGCCTGCTGTGCCCGCCGGCACGCCCTTATGGGTCATAACCATCATCGTTTTACCGTTGGCTTCGTTAAGTTCGACAATGACTTCGGTTGTTTCCGGATGCCCGTCCGGCATGCCCATGGCGCTGGGCGGAATGATGTTGCCGGCGGCATCACACATGCTTTCGGTGTAGGCCAAGCGGACCGGCTCGCTGACTTCGGTGTAAACCCCGATGAACCACATGGTCATTGTTTTGTCGGGGGTCTGCATCTGCATGCAGATTTTCCGTGTGCCGCCTTTGACGACATCCATTTCCGCGACAGGGACGGTGAAACCCTTGGGGCCGTACCAGCGCGCAAACAGCGTGGGATCGGCCCACATCTGCCAGACCATATCTATCGGCGCATCAAATTCCTGTTCGATGCGCACCCATGCCATTTCGTCACTCATCGGGGCCTCCCTTAAGCTCGGTGATTATCTCATTCATGGTCTCAAACCGGCCTTCCCAGATATGGCGGTAATGCTCTGTCCAACCGGCCACGGCCTTCAGCGGCTTTGGATTGAGCTTGCAGGGGCGAAACTGAGCGTCCCGGCCCTGCTCGATCAGGCCCGCCTTGTCCAAAACACGGATATGCTTCGAGATAGCCGGCAGGCTCATCTCGAAAGGTTCGGCCAATTGACTGACTGTTGCTGCACCCTTGGCCAAGCGCGCCAGAATTGCCCGGCGTGTGGGGTGAGCCAAAGCAGCGAAGGCAAGGTCGAGCTGTTCAGACTGATCCATCACCCAATAATAAACCACTTAGTTAATTAATCAATAGGTTAATTAAAGGCCGCCGAAAAGACCCCAAGATACACCAAACATCAGACGCTTTGTGCGGCGGTGCGGGCGATGGACTCCAGGTCAGTGCGGCCTTCGTCGCCCACCAGGACAACATTGGCGTCCGCGGTGCCCCAAGTGACCATGTCGAACCCAGCAATCCGGCGGGAACGGAATGCGTCATCAGGCTCCGGATTGGCAATCAGGCAAAGGGCGACGATCTTGCCGTCAGCATCGCGATACATGAGCTGGGCAACCGGTTTACCGGCTGCAACCAGCAAGCGGCCACCCTGAAACTCCAAGTCGTGCGCGGTCAAATCAGGGATCGCGACGCTAGCGCCGACAGTGTTCGTCAGCCAGGTTTCAATATGGTCGGCTTCATCTGCCGCAACTTCCACCAGATGACGGTTTTGGGACGCGTAGACCCGGTGATAATCGGCTATCTGGGTTAGCCAGCTTGGCGTCGCCGCGATTTGGGTCTGCGTATTGGTTGCGGTCAAATAGCCGGCGGCTGCGCCGACAAAGAGGCACAGGGCTGCGGCAATCGACGCCCATAAGGGCGTGCTTCGTGTGGATCGCGGATTGTTATTTGCAGGGGTTGGGGTCGCTGCGGCAACGGGTGCGTTGCGCACTGCAGCGGCAAGCGCCAATGGGACCGGTTCACGCAGTATGGCTTCGTACTCTTGTGCTGCAAGCGCGTCAGCAGCAATAAGCTGCTCCAACTCAGCCTGCATCTGCGCATCATTCTCCAATGCCGCCTCAATCTGCGCCATCTCGGCGGGCGTTAGTTCACCATCGAGGAAACCGCTGAGTTTTTCGCGATCGAAGGTCACAGGCTTTCCTCCTTGTCGGCCGACAATTGCGCTGCCAAAAGTTTCCGCGCCCGGTGAATTCTGCTCATGACGGTGCCGATCGGGACTTCCAGTAATTCTGCCGTTTCGGCGTAAGTGTAGCCTTCCACGGATACTGCGAGCAGGACCGTCGACAAGTCGGCTGGCAATGCGTTGACCTGATTGCGCAATTGGGTGCCGGCCAGCGTGTCTTCGGCGGTTTCGTGATGGACCAGTTCGCTTGTTTCATCGGCCGGCACGACACCTTCTCCGGTGCGTACTTTGCGTTTCCTGATCTCGCTGATCCAATGATTGCGCATGATACGGAACATCCAGCGATCGGCCGGCATGCTCGGGTCCCACTGATTGCTTTTGCTCAACGCCTTCAAACAAGCCTCCTGCACAAGGTCATCGGCGTCAGAAGCGGTCCGCGTCATCGTCAATGCAAATCGACGAAGGCGAGGCAGCAGCGCGATCAACTCTCGTTTCAGATCTTCCGACACAGACAATTCGCATTTTCGTTGGCCAGCGGCGGGCGCCACCACAGATGTGCTACCAAAACCATTGAGGGGTTGGCAATTGATGACGCAAAACTGGCTGCGTAAGGCGGCGACGCCCATATCGGCCTCCGGTTGAAACTGTGGTCCTTTCATTACGCGCCACCGACAATTTTTATTCTGAATGCTGCTGATTCGCCCGCCTGTATGGGTAACCTGACACCAGGAAAGGTCAGGTGTTTTGCTATTTGTTCAGCTGTACCTGGGCGTAAGCAATTGACGTAGTTGAGCTTTAGGGAATGTCGGACCGCTAATACCCGCCTATTTTCAATATTTTTTGATGGGCGCACGCATTGCTGTCTTAATTTTGCAACGATCTTATGAAATATTTCCGCAATCGATGTTTACGGTCGAGTATCATAGACTACAGCGTATTTGTTTACGCGGACTACGGACTTTCCAAGACTTCGATGCAATTAGCGCCATGCACCACTAACAGTCTTGAAAGGACGACTTATATGGCTAGCGGAACCGTAAAATGGTTTAACACCACAAAAGGCTACGGCTTTATTCAGCCGGAAGATGGCGGAAACGATGTGTTCGTGCACATTTCTGCCGTTCAGCGCTCAGGGATGGAAACCTTGGCAGAAGGTCAATCGATCACCTATGAATTAGTGACCGACAAGCGTACCGGCAAAACCGCGGCCGGCAATCTGGTCGCGAACTGAGCCTCCCCAAAAACCGCCAAACTGACCGCCGGACTAGTACCGACGGTCATCATCATGTTTATCGCGGAACGCCGGCAGCCCGGACCGGTCGCCCTTGCGCTTGCTGTAAGGCGCCAGAAGCTTCGTCAGTGAAAACACGGTGCCGTATCGCGTGAGCATTGCCAGGAATGTGGCTATCGAGAAGACCAGCATAAAATCAAAGCCAGCCAGCAAACCAATTGCGTTAAACGTGGCGAAATCAACGAAAAAATTAAACTGCAT
>JBCCRB010000305.1:0-4069 GCA_039208465.1 Pseudomonadota bacterium | reverse complement strand
AGAAAATTCTGCCCCAGCGCTTTTTTGGCTGATAGCGCGTGTGCGTCGATGACAGCACGCAAGGGCGGCAGCCCATCGATGGCCTTGTCCGACAATGCCGTCACGCCGCGCTCGCGCCGGGACGGTTCTGCGCCTGCGCCATAGCGTCAGCGGCTTGCAGCGCAGCGATAAAGCTGTCGGGCCGCGCCTTGCCGGTGCCGGCAATGTCAAACGCTGTACCATGATCCGGCGATGTGCGAATGAAGGGCAGTCCCAGCGTGATGTTCACCCCATCATCGAACGCCAACGTTTTCGCCGGGATCAACGCCTGGTCATGATACATGCAGACGGCCACATCATACTGCGTACGGGCCGCGGCGTGGAACATGGTATCAGCGGGCAGGGGACCGGAAACATCAAGCCCGCGCGCGCGGCCGGCTTCAATGGCGGGTTTGATGATCAAATCATCTTCCCTGCCAAGCGCGCCGCCTTCGCCGGCATGCGGATTAAGGCCAGCCACCGCAATACGTGGCGCCTGCAAACCGAAGCGGGTTTTCATGTCCGCATCAACGATCATAAGCGTCTCTTCAATCGCTTCGCGCGTCAGTTGGCCGACAACGTCCGCCAAGGGGATATGAATGGTCACCGGTACGGTGCGTAAATCCGGCCCCGCGATCATCATCACCGGCGTTGCACGCTTCGGATCGATCTTTTCCGCCAGTGCGCCTAAAAACTCCGTATGCCCGGGAAAGGCAAACCCGGCTTCATAAAGTGGCTTTTTTGCAATCGGCGCCGTCACGACAGCACGAAAATCGCCGCGAATGGTCGCCTCAACCGCCCGCTCGATGGCTTCAATTATACCAGGTGCATGCGCCGGCGTTGGCTGACCTGGCTGTTCGGCAAATGAGGCCGACAAGGCGACGACCGGTAGCGTGCCGGACCGGACGGCGAGCGCTTCCTGCGCCGTTGAGACAACCGCTACCGGAACATCAATACCCAGCGCGCGCGCCCGTTTCGCCATCTGGGCTGGATCACCAAACACGGCAAAACGCGGCAGGTGCCCCGCCGCACTGGCCAGCGCCGAGAGGATGATATCAGGCCCGATACCGGATGGATCACCACAGCTGACAGCCAGAAGCGAAGGGCGTGTCACCACGTCACCCGACGCTCAGCGCCGCTCGATCCGGGCATTTTCACGCAGCTCTTCAAGGAAATCGGCCCCCGTGCCGCCTTCACCATCTTCCAGCGCTTGTGTGGAAAACTCCAATTGCGCCACCCGGTCGTCGCTGACCGTGCGTGCCCGGCACACAAGGATAAACTCAGCACCACGCGGTGTTTCACGCACCCGTGTGGTCTGGCCGGTCTGCAGGCCCGACACAAAATCCTTCCAATCGCCCGGCAGCTCCAGCTCCAAACGCCGCCCGAGATCCCGCACAGCAACGTCACGAAGCCCTTGCGCGAGGGTTCTCGTCTGCTCGCAGTTTTGCAGCCGCGCACGCAGATTATTGGCTTCGCGCACACGCGCGCCCATTGTGTTGCGCGCATTTTGCGGCACGACCAAGATCACCTGCTGCAGAATATATTCAGTAGAGGTTGGCTTGGGGCCGCCCTGTTCCAGCATTTTGGCCACAACGTCCTGCTCGCTCATCAGATTGCTGCCTGTTGCGCGTTCGCGGGCAGCGACCGTTTGCCCCCAGCCGATCTGGTTGCGGATGAACTCTTTGAAATGCTTGGTCGTCACGCCCGCCTGATTGAGCACGGTCGTAAGCTGGCTGGCGCTCAAATTGTTGTTGCGGGCGAAATTTGCAAAGGCACTGTCGACCATTCGGTCCGGAATGCGGATGCCCGCCCGACTGATCGCGCTGCGCTTGAGCGCTTCCTCGGTCAACTGTTCTTCAGCAATGCTGTTCAAATTCCCCGACCGCCTCTGCAGCCTCAAAAAAGCCACGCGGCGGGCAATATCGTAACTCGTCACGACTTCATTATTGACGATGACCCGAACTTCCGATGCATGGGCAACCGGGGCAATGGCAAAGTCCGCAAATGCGGTAGAAACCGCAACAAGACCAGCCAGCATGCATTGGCGTAAGCGTTTCATTTTGTTGGGTCTGTTTGCATAGCCCATGCCAACACTCTCCATATCCAGATGCTTCATGGTCGTTACAGCGCAAAAACGCGATAACTTCAAATCCCAACCCAGCCATTTGACCAAAAACCGGCGAAAGCGGGGCACCGCGTCAAATTGCTCAGAAAAGATCTTTGCTGGCGGCGCCAAAATCACCGATCGTTTTTAAGGAGAACCGCAGCGAATAGTTTTCGGTCAACTCATCGGAGCTGTTGCGATCCTGCGAATAGCCGATTTCAAACACAAAACACTCATCATCATACATCAGGCCAATGCCGCGCTTATCGATCGTGCCAGTGGCGATATCGTATGTCGCCGAACCGGCCACCGTCC
This sequence comes from Pseudomonadota bacterium, assembly GCA_039208465.1. Lineage (GTDB taxonomy): Bacteria > Pseudomonadota > Alphaproteobacteria > Rhizobiales > Rhizobiaceae > JBCBDX01. The sequence goes on along the minus strand of JBCCRB010000305.1, from coordinate 1,632 downwards.
AATACTCGGCAAAGGTGATCGCTGCACCGGCGGTCACCTCTTCACGTAACTCCGAGAACGCGTAGGTCGGTTGCGCCTGCTGACGGGCATAGTCGATCGAGGCCTCCAAGACGTCGTTTTCAAACGACAGGCCCGCATCGACACGGCGGACTTCAAAGCTGCGCTCGTCAAACCGCGCGCCGACGCTGGCGCCAAACCCGCTCGCTGTTTGCACGCCCAGCGAGGCGACAAAGTCGGAAACATCGCTTTCCAGACCGGAATCAGCGCCTGCATTGACGAAATCAGGCTGCGCAAACGAATTGACGCCGGCGATATGATAGGACTGGCCGAATACGCCATCGACCACCACGCCATTGTCGAATGTACCGGTATAGCGAAGACCGACATTGGCCCGGGTGCCGCCCTCGACCCGGTCAAAGCCGGAGAACTTGTCGCGGTCGAACAGGTTCGACGTATCAAACACAAAACTCTGCGCATCCTCGTTCGGCAACATGCCCGCGCCTGTCTCATCGGGCCGCACAAACACTTGCGCAATCGGCTCAATCACGTGCGAGGCGCCAGGCGCCGACACCAGAAATGGCCAGCGCATCTCAACACCGGCGGTGACCATGCCGCGGAAATAGCTGTCCTCATCGGTAAGCGTCGCGCCGGTCGCGCTGATATCACCGGGATCGGCAGAATCGAAATAGAAGGCGTCGCCCTGCGCAGCAACGATCGGCTTCACAACGAGGCCGGCGCTGGAGATGAGCTGGCGATCCCACTCGACGTCTACTGATGTGCGCCCGTTGAACCCATCCAGACCAAAAGTGTTGAAATTGTCGGTGCCCAAGCTGCCGCGCTGGTCAATGTCATCGCGCAAATTGTTGCGCGTATTGAAGGTCAAGCTCAAGTCGCCGCCAAACACATTGCCGAATGTGCGCTCATAATCAACGGTCGGCAGCACAGCGCTCTGGCGTTCGTCGCTGCCATTGTCGGTGCTTTCCTGGATGTCATAATTCATCACCCGGGCATCAAAATAGCTGCGGTCTTCAAGACCTGTCAGGTAGATCTCGTTGCGCTGAACCAGATTATTGAAACCGCCAATGTCATAGGTCCGCGAGAAGTTCTTGTCGCTCTGCAAAAGACCGTTCCAGCCAAAAACCCAGCGCGGGTTGATCTGAAACTGGCCTTGCGTGCCGATCATGCCGCGATTTTCCTCTTGCGAGTCGATCCGGCTAGCACTGAACGCGTCCGGCTCAAGCTGGTGGATGCCGGCGATCTTTAAATTGTAACGCCCGTTCTCCAGCCGGTGACGCCACTCGGCCTCGCCCAAAAACCCTTGCCGGGTAAAGCCTGTGGAGCGAAACGTCACATCATAATTGGGCGCCAAATTCCAGAAGAACGGCACCTCAGCGCTGAATCCTAATTCCTCGGTGAACCCAAAAGTCGGCGCAAGAAAGCCGGTTTTACGGCGTACCGTCGGATCAGCCGTCGTAAAGACCGGAACAAACGCGAGCGGCACGCCCAAAAACTCAAAGCGCGCATTTTCAAACCGGATGGTCTTTTCTTCACCGTTCCAGATGATTGTTTGCGATTTGATCTGCCAGATCGGCGGTTTTTCCGGCCGCTCGGCACAGGGTTCACAGGCCGTGT
>JBCCRB010000304.1:0-4104 GCA_039208465.1 Pseudomonadota bacterium | reverse complement strand
GGTCGACCGGTTCGCCCACAAATCATCGACAATCAGCGTGCCCTTTTCGCCCATGATCGTCAGTGACCGGTCTTTCGCCACGCCGGTGCCACAGGTCAACCGCGCCACCAAACCGTTCTTGAAGGTCAGGCAGGCACTGGAAAAGTCAGGCGCCATCGCCGCTGGCGCAATCGGGACGCCCTTGTCCATGAAAAATGTGCCCGATGTACCGGTGATCGATTGGATCGGGCCGAAGAGTTCGGTGAGCCAACTAAGCGCGTAGCCGGCATGTTCCAAGGTGGAACCGATCTCAAACTCCTGCTTGCCCGGCCAGGGCGCACCAGAGACCGAGCGCCATGACTGCCAATTGTCACGAAATACCGGCCCGTCTTCCATTTCCGCATAGACCAGTTTGGGGGCGCCGATATCGCCCCGGTCCAGCAATTTGCGGGTCGCGCCGAAGGCATCGGAAAACCGATTGGCCGGCGCGCCCCCAAGCCCGAGGCCCTTTTGGTCTGCCAGGGCGACCAGTTGCTCGGCTTCGGCCAACGTCATGGCAAGCGGCTTTTCGCAATAGACATGTTTGCCGGCCTCAAGCGCAGCCTTGGACACGGCAAAATGCGCTTCCGGATTGGTCAGAACTGCAACCAGATCGATGCTCGGTTCTGCCAGGATCTCATCAAGGCTTGAGGCAGCATGCACGCGATAGTGCTGCGAAAACTGCGCCAGACGCTGTGCATTGATATCAAACACACCCGCGAGCGCGAGCCCGCGATGGTTTTCCAACGTGGTCATATAATAATCGGCAACGTACCCGCAGCCGACAATGGCAAAGCGCATATTTCCATTCCCCTGCGCAGCCACATTATCTGACGGGAATTGAAATTGGGTTAGCAATGCAAGACGGAAGACGCATGAATCGGCATAATAAACAGCGCCACAATTATACGCCCATCTCAATGCCCGCCGGATGAACCCGACACTCGACCGCAAACACCTAGCAGAAAATCAGTGCGATGCGACGGCAGCGTCGATGGCGATCGATAATTTGTCGACCAATTCATCGATCTGATCCGGGGTTATGATAAAGGGCGGCGCCAGCAAAACATGATCGCCGCGCTGGCCGTCAATCGTGCCCTGCATCGGATAACAGATCAGGCCCGCCTCCATCGCCGCCGCCTTCAGCCGCGGGGCAACTTTCAGATCGCGTTCAAAAGGTGTCTTCGTCTCGCGGTCCTGGACAAGTTCGATCCCCTGAAACAAGCCGCGCCCGCGTATATCGCCAACATGAGCGTGCTGGCCGAACCGCTGTTCCAACGCATTTTTCAATAGGCCGCCGCTGCGCGCGCAATCTGCCACCAACCCGCCATCGGTCAGCTTTTCCGTCACCGCAAGCGCAGCCGCCGCCGCAACCGGATGGCCAAGATAGGTGTGGCCATGCTGGAAGAAGCCTGAGCCGTCCACAATCGTGTTGAAGATCGCCTCGGTACACAGCATCGCGCCGACCGGTTGATAGCCCGCGCCCAAACCTTTGGCGACCGCGCAAATGTCCGGCGTCACACCATCCTGCTCGCAGGCAAACAAACTGCCCGTGCGGCCCATCCCGCACATCACCTCGTCAAGGATGAGCAAAATGTCATAGCGATCGCATATCTCGCGGATGCGCCGAAAATAGCCTTCTACCGCCGGCACAGCGCCAGCTGTCGCCCCGACCACTGGCTCGGCGACAAAAGCCATCACGGTGTCAGCGCCAAGGCGCGAGATCTCCGCTTCCACCTCATCGGCAAGACGTGTCGCATATTGGTCCACCGTCTCGCCATCCTCACGCCCCCGATAGTCATAACAGGGTGAAACATGGCTCACATTGATCAACAGCGGATCAAACTGGGCGCGGCGCCATTCATTGCCGCCAGTCGCCAGCGCCCCCAAAGTGTTGCCATGATAGCTTTGCCGCCGTGCGATCAGATGGGTGCGTCGCGGTTCGCCGCGTTCCACAAAATACTGCCGCGCCAACTTCAAAGACGCTTCCATGGCTTCTGATCCGCCGGAAACAAGATAGACCCTGGAAAGGCCCGGCGCATGGGCCGCCAACTTGTCCGCCAGACGCTCTGCAATCTCGGTGGTAAAAAAGCCCGTATGCGCAAATTCGAGCTGCTCAAGCTGCGCAATGGTTGCTGCGACCACATCCCGGTCACCATGACCCAGACACGAGACGGCCGCCCCGCCTGACGCATCCAAATAATGCTTGCCCGTCTCGTCGATCAGATAAACGCCCGAACCGGAAACAGCGGTCGGATAGCTATTGCGCGGATTGCGATGAAAGACGTGGCCCATGGTTTTCTCCTGACCAACCAGATGAAACATATGCTTCTTTGGTTGACAATATTTGGAACAGATGGAACGTTTCAAATCTTACACGCTGGAGGCTTGGTGGACTGCAACTTTAGGGCACGCCTTGTGATGGTAATTGCGCTTTTCGAGAAGTGGATGCGCAATTCTGAGTCAATCAAACTTGTGAAGGCCGCACCAATGGCCAGCGGGCGCGCACACATGTTTACGCCAGTTCCAGCAACAGATTTCTCTCCGTCCTGCGCAGCAATGGCGCGTTGGTTCAAGAACGCCGCGGCGCGCTTTGCCGCGTCGGCTTTCATGGGCGCCAAAGCACAAATGCTGCCAGCCGGAGGGAATAAAAGGTGACCTCGTCAGGGGCACCGGTTTGTAACGTTTATGAGTAGTGAGCCAGGGAGAATGTAATGCTCAAAACTATGAAAATGACACTTGCGTGCGGCGCGGTGGTTGCCATGACCGGCACCGCTGTGGTGGCCGAGGAATTCATCACGATCGGAACCGGTGGCGTTACCGGTGTTTACTACCCGACCGGTGGTGCCATCTGCCGCCTCGTCAACCGTGGTCGCTCAGATCATGGCATCCGCTGCTCGGTGGAGTCGACCGGTGGATCGGTTTACAACATCAACACGATCCGTGCCGGCGAGCTTGAGTTCGGCGTTGCCCAGTCCGACTGGCAGTACCACGCCTTCAACGGCAGCTCGCGCTTTGAAGAAGCAGGCGCTTTTGAAAATCTGCGCGCCGTGTTCTCGGTTCACCCGGAGCCATTTACCGTGGTTGCGCGTGCCGATGCAGGCATCTCGTCCTTTGATGACCTGAAAGGCAAGCGTGTCAACATCGGTAACCCAGGCTCAGGTCAGCGCGGCACCATGGAAGTGATGCTGGAAGCCAAAGGCTGGTCAACCGACGACGTTGCGTAGGCCACAGAGTTGCGTGCGGCCGAACAATCTGCCGCTTTGTGCGACAACCAGATCGACGCAATGGTCTACACGGTCGGCCACCCATCCGGTTCGATCCAGGAAGCAACCACATCGTGCGACAGCGTGCTGGTGACGGTTGATGGTGATGCTGTTGACGGGCTCGTCAACGACAATTCCTTCTATCGCACAGCGACAATTCCGGGCGGCATGTACCGGGGCAGCGACGAAGACGTTCAGACCTTTGGTGTCGGCGCGACATTCGTGACATCTGCTGATGTGTCGGAGGATGCGGTTTACGCCGTTGTGGCAGCTGTTTTTGACAATCTTGACGATTTCAAAGGCCTGCACCCTGCCTTCGCCAACCTGTCAGCGGAAGAGATGATCGCTGATGGTCTGTCTGCGCCGCTGCACCCAGGCGCCGAGCGCTATTACCGTGAGAAAGGCTGGATTCAATAATAATCCGGCTTTGACATAAAAGGTGGAGCGGTACGCCGCTCCGCCACCATAGTGCGACGGCTTTTAGGCCAGTGCATCTGCAAAAAGCGACAGGGGAATATCGATGGCTGACACGCAATCCAAGAGCGGCGCTGGTCTCAGCGAAGCCGAACTTCAGGAGTTAGTCGCCGCGTCCGATGCCGGTGCCCGAAACCCCGGCGGCTCTGTTGCCTTTTTTCTTGCTGCAGTCGCGCTCATATGGTCGCTTTTTCAAGTGCTTCTGGCTTCGCCTGTAGCCAATGTCGTCTTGCCAGGCGACATCATAAACAACTCCCGGCAAATCCATCTGGCATTCGCGATCTTCCTGGCCTTTATGGCCTATCCGGCGCTCAAATCGAGCCCGCGGCACTATATCCCAATCCAG
>JBCCRB010000303.1:0-4108 GCA_039208465.1 Pseudomonadota bacterium | reverse complement strand
CATCATGATCATCACCATCATCCTTATCCGCAGGCCGATCATCCGCTTGGGCCGAAGACGCTTGGCAAGGGCTGATTGGTGTGGCCGCCTTCGATCGCTATCTGATTGTCGACTGGTCGGCGGCGAACGCACCGAAGAAGGGCAAGGATTCGATCTGGTTGGCAATGGCTGATCGCGGCGGCGCATTGCTCGCGCCGGAAAACTGGGCGACGCGCGCTGCCGCCATGGAGCGCATCTGCGCGCTGGTTCGCCAATGCCTTGCCGATGGCTATCGGCTGCTGGTCGGCTTTGATTTTGCCTTCGGCTATCCGCGCGGTGCAGCGGCCCGTTTGTCGGGCGAGCAAGATTGGCGCGCTGTCTGGGCCATGCTGGCAGAGCGCGTCGTCGATGCGCGGGACAATCGCAACAACAGTTTTGAGCTGGCCGGTGCGTTGAACCGCGATTCGTTTGCGCCCCTTTCAGCCGGTCCATTCTGGGGGCACCCGCATCAACATGTCGGGCGTTACCCGGGATTGGGATTCAAGAAAAACCGCCAAGCCTTTGCAGAAATTCACGAATTTCGCCATGTGGAGAAGCAGGCCAAGGGCGCCAAGTCCGTCTGGCAGCTTGCCTATAATGGCACCGTTGGCCGCCAGGCGATGCTGGGTATAGCGGCGTTGCAGCGGCTTCGCACGCTGTCGGACATCAGGCCTTATTGTGCGATCTGGCCGTTTGAAACCCGGTTTGCCGCCGATTTTTCTAAACCCATTTTAGTCGCTGAGATTTACCCGTCCCTTTTTGCTGTCGACGCCGGTGAGGCAGAGGTTCGCGATGCAGCGCAGGTGCGCACTGTGGCATCGGCGTTTGCTGGTTATGATAATCGAGATGATCTGGAGCGACTGCTGGCTCGACCTGCGACGCTAACTAATGATGCTGTTGCCGAGGTGCTTGATGAGGAAGGCTGGATCGTTGGCGCGGGGCACGCCCTATGACTCAGTATCTGCGTGACCCGGCTGATATTTACGCGCAGTCCTTTGCCACGATTGAGCGCGAGGTCGACCTTTCCGCTTACTCATCCAGCATGGCGCGTGTTGTCACAAGGCTTATCCATGCCTGTGGGATGACGGATCTGGTAGACGATATCGCTTACAGCGACGACGCGGCGAACACCGGGATTGCCGCGCTGGAGCAAGGCTGTCCAATTTATTGCGATGTGGAAATGGTGCGAGCCGGGATCATCGAAAAATCACTGCCGGCAGGTTGTACGCCGATTTGCACACTGAACGACCCGCGCGCAGCTGAGCACGGACGGGCTAGCCAGACAACCCGCAGTGCGGCGGCGGTTGATTATTGGGACCGGCTGGGTGGTTCGATCTGCGTTATCGGCAATGCACCAACGGCGCTGTTCAGATTGCTGGAGCGAATTGGGGAGGGGGCTGGTGTGCCCGCCTTGATCATCGGCATACCGGTCGGCTTTGTGGGCGCGGTGGAGAGCAAGCATGCTTTAGCCACCACTGATCATGGCAGCGCCTACATTACGGTTCACGGCCGGCGCGGGGGCAGTGCCATGGCCTCGTCTGTTGTCAACGCGTTGGCGGCGCAAATCACATGAGTATGCCGTGGCTGCATATTGTCGGAATCGGCGAAGACGGGCTTGAAGGCTTGTCATCCGCAGCTCAGGCTTTGCTTGCGGATGCAGAGATCATTGTCGGCGGTGACCGTCACCATACTTTGGCGACCAACAGCACAGCGCAGCGCATTGCCTGGCCGTCGCCTTTTGATGCGATGGTCGATGAAATCTGCGCGCATAAGGGCAAACGGATCATCGTGTTGGTGACCGGCGATCCGCTTTGGTATTCGGTCGGTGCGCGGCTTTTAAAGTCGATCCCGGCCGAGGAAATCGTGTTTCATCCGCAATTGTCGGCCTTTCAATGGGCGGCCACGCGGCTTGGCTGGTCGCTGGCGGATGTTGAAACGCTGACGGTGCATGGGCGCGCACCCGAGCAGGTTGTGCCGTATTTCCATCCCGGCGCGCGGCTTTTGCTGCTGACCAAGGATCGCACGAGTGTGACTGACGTTTCCGCGCTGCTTCGCGATCGCGGATATGGCGCTTCCAAAATGACAGTTCTGGCGGCGCTTGGCGGGCCTAATGAGATGCGTTTTGAGATGGTTGCTTCGAAACCGAACGCGGATGTGCCCGATTTCCATACGCTCGCAATTGAGTGCGTCGCCGACGCGGAGGCTGTGCTATTGCCGCGCACCGGCCTGCCGGACGACCAGTTTGTGCATGATGGTAAGATGACCAAACGCGGGGCGCGCGTGCTGGCGCTTGCCAAGCTGTTGCCCTTGCGCGGGCAATTGCTGTGGGATGTCGGGTGTGGCTGTGGATCCGTCGCCATTGAGTGGATGCGCGGGGCGCGCGAAGCGCAGGCCATCGGTTTTGAACCGCGTGCCGATCGCCGCGCCATGGCGCAGCAGAATGCCAGCAATCTAGGAACACCGAAATTGCAACTCGTCGATGGGAAAGCACCCGACTGTCTTGACGGTCAGCCGTCGCCCGATGCGGTGTTTATCGGCGGTGGTGTTGCGCTTGACACGATCACGATCGCGATGGATGCGCTCAAGCCGTTTGGGCGCCTCGTGGCCCATGCCGTTACACTTGAAAGTGAAGCCGTGTTGCTGCAGGCTTTTGAACGCCATGGCGGTGAGTTGCAGCGCGTCAGTATTGATACCGCCACGCCGGTCGGCCCATTCAACGGCTGGAAGCCGGCCATGCCCGTTACGCAATGGTCCTGGGAGAAACGCCCGTGAGCCGCGTCGGCACGCTGTATGGCGTCGGGGTCGGGCCTGGCGCGCCTGATCTGATCACGCTGCGGGCCTTCCGGTTGATCACCGGTGTGTCGGTCATTGCCTATCCTGCGCCCGATGATGGCGAGAGTTTCGCCCGGTCGATTGTGGCTGGGATGATCCGGGCGGATCATGTTGAGATACCGATCATCATTCCGATGCGGACCGCACGTTTTCCCGCAGCCGAAATCTATGACCAGGCTGCGGCCGAGATCGGCGCGCATCTTGATGCCGGACGGGACGTCGTCGTTCTGTGTGAAGGCGATCCGTTCTTCTACGGGTCCTTCATGTATCTGCATGACCGGTTGAGCGCACATTATGCGTGCGAGATTGTGCCGGGGGTTGCATCGCCCATGGCCGCGTCGGCGGTGCTCGGTTTGCCGCTCGTTTCACGCAATGACGTTTTGTCGGTCGTCCCGGCGCCTGGTGAGGATGACGCGTTGCGCACGCATATTCTCGCCGCTGACGTGACGATCATCATGAAAGTGGGTCGGCACGCGCAGCGCATCGTCGCGCTTGTCGCTGCCATGGGCCTGACTGATCAAGCGCATTATGCCGAACGGGTGACGATTGACGGGGCTGAGTTCACCTGCCCGCTGGCGGAACTTGGAGACCGGCCGGTGCCTTATTTCTCCATGGTGATCATTCAGCGGCAAACCGAACGCGGGACGATCACATGAGCGAAACGCCGGCGATCATTATTCTGTCAGATCACGCGTTGGATCTCGCGGCGCGCCTTCAGGACATGACGGGCGGCTCGGTGGATGGCCTTTCTGGTCGGGTGTCAGGCCAAACCGACAGCGTTTTCGATGATGTCAAAACTGCTGTGCAGGCGGCCTTCACCGCTAAACGACCTATCATTGCGGTCATGGCGTCGGGCGCGCTGATCCGACTGCTGGCGCCCGTCCTTAATGACAAGCGCAACGAACCGCCGGTGATCTGTGTCGCCGAAGATGGTAGCGCGGTGGTCCCGCTATTGGGCGGCCACCACGGCGCCAATGAGTTGGCCAAACAAATCGCTGCCGAATTGGGCATTGCTGCTGCCATTACCACCGCGGGCGATTTGCGGTTTGGTGTGGCGCTGGACCGGCCTCCAGCAGGCTATGTGCTGGCAAATCCGGAGCATGCCAAAATCTTCATGGCGGACTTGCTCGCCGGTGCATCCGTGAAGATCGAAGGGGAGGCGCCGTGGCTTGCAGACGCGACGTTAACGCAAGCCGATGACGCCCGTCACCGCATGGTCGTCTGTGATAAAATCAACGCCGGTGATGCATCTACACTG
>JBCCRB010000302.1:0-4109 GCA_039208465.1 Pseudomonadota bacterium | reverse complement strand
CATGCCATCCCATGCCAAGCATGTGCAGCCCTACAAGGATAACACACCGCTGTTTCTTCACTTTGATGTGGAGCAACAACTTGACGCCATGTATCAGCCCACCGTGCGGCTGAAATCCGGCGGCTATCTCGTTATCCACCAGACCGAGGCATTGATTGCCGTTGATGTGAACTCCGGCAAGGCAACACGCGAACGCAATATTGAAGCGACCGCCCTGAAAACCAATCTTGAGGCGGCAAGCGAAGTGGCGCGCCAATGCAAGCTACGCGATCTTGCCGGTCTGATTGTGATCGACTTCATTGATATGGAGGAATCACGAAACAATCGAGCCGTCGAAAAACGGCTAAAAGAATCGCTGAAAAATGATCGTGCACGGATACAAACGGGCCGTATCTCCGGGTTTGGCTTGTTGGAAATGTCACGTCAGCGGCGGCGTTCGGGTATTGTTGATGGTACCACCTCAACCTGCCCCACTTGTAGCGGATCCGGCGCTGTACGTTCTCACGAAATGGCGGCATTGCGGATTATCCGGGCCATTGAGGCCGAAGCGATCAGCAACCGGGCGGCGGTGATTGCTGCGAAAACCTCCATGGAGGTGGCGCTTTATATCCTCAATCACAAACGCAATTGGTTGAACCGGATTGAAGAGCAATATGCGCTGAATATCGAAATCACATCCGATCCGGCAAAGGCGGGCGATCTTTACGATATTGAACGACGTGGTGCACCGCGCGCCATGCCAGCGCGGCCAGCCGCAATTCAGGCTGACTACGGTGTTGAGGACGAAGAAGCTGAAACGGCACATACGGACGATATTGTGTCGGACGAAGACAGCGCCGAGCGCGAAACCGAGGACCGGGACGAGGGCGATGGCCGCAAACGCCGTCGTCGGCGCCGCCGCCGGCGCGGGGGACGCGACGGGCAAGACCGCACCGATGAACACACCGACGATCAGCCATCGGAGAACATTGCCGCAGCGGATGATGGGGACGAAGCCGACGACAGCCATCGCCTTGACCAAAACCATGATGATGAAAATAGCGATCGCCCACGCAAACGACGACGCCGCGGACGACGCGGCGGGCGCCGCAATCGTGGCGGTGACGATGCGCAATCGGGTAGCGAGGCCTCAGAAGGCGCCGAAATTGCGGATGGCACGAAGGACGGGGCAGCGATATCGGCCGAAGAAACCGGGTCAGCCGACGTCGAAAAACCAAAACGACGACGCCGCACCCGCAGTGCGCCAAAAGCGGAGACAGCCACGGCAAATGGCAATGGCAAGGCCGACGGGGCAACCACAGCCCCAAAACCCGCCGCACCTGCCGCGCAAGCTCCCAGGCCTGCTACTGAATTTACCCCTGAGCCCGCAATGTCGAGCACCGCACCGGCCAAACCAGCCAGCGCACCGCCGCCAGCTGACACACCCAAAAAGGCCAAAGCGAAAAAAGGCTGGTGGCAGCGTGCCCTTGGCGGCTGATTACCCCGTTTCGTGACCTATCTGCAGGGATCAAGAAGCGTGCCGGGTCACAATTCCGGCACCTTTTTCTGGCAGGCTTGCGACAGAGAAGTGTTCGACATACGTCTTACAGATAGCTGGCGCTGAACGGGAGAGGTCCCATGCCCTTATTGTCTTTGCGGCGACGTCGTCATTCGTGGTTGGGTACACGCCTGCGCGCGCTTGGCCATGGGGCGCTGGCAGCGGTGTGTGCGACCGGGATGAGTTTGTCAGCCATTGCGCCAGCATCGGCGCAAACCATCTTGCGCGACGCGGAAATCGAACAGTGGCTTTGGGACCATTCCTATGAGATTTTTGAAGCCGCCAAGCTCGACCCCAACTCGATTGAATTTTTGATCATTGGCGACGCATCCGTGAACGCCTTTGCGTCGGGACGGACCATGGGGATGTTTACCGGCACGATCACCAGTGCCGACACACCCAATGAGATTGAAGGCGTCATCGCCCACGAGGCAGGCCATATGGCGGGCGGCCACGGACCGCGCCGGGCCGACGCCTATGCAAAGGCATCCCGGCCAATCCTTTTGTCGCTGGTGCTCGCCGCTGGGGCCATCGCCGCCGGCGCGCCGGAGGCCGGTATTGGCCTTCTCGGTTTGGGTCAGCAAATCGGTACCGTGAACGCCCTCGCCTACACCCGCGGCCAAGAGGCAAGCGCGGACCAGGCGGCGGTGAGCTACATGAATGCCGTCGGTCGCTCGAGCGCGGGTCTAGTTTCGTTTTTTGCCAAGCTCAGAAATTCGCAGGTGATCACTGCACGCAGGATCAATCCCTATTTTCAGACCCACCCGCTGGCCAATGCGCGTCTGACAGCCCTGGAAAAACGGGTAAACGCGTCGCCTTATGTTGATGTCAAAGACAGCGAAGAAGAAATTCGCCGTCTACGGATGATCCAGGCTAAAATTAAAGGCTTCCTCCAGGCACCGAAATTCACCCTGCGCGAATATCCCACCTCCGACCTTTCTGACCCCGGACGATATGCGCGCGCCGTGGCGTTTTATCGGGGTACGGACCTTGAACGAGCCTTGCGCGAGATCAATGCGTTGTTGGAAAAATATCCGGACAATCCCTATTTCCAGGAACTCAAAGGTCAAATGTTGTTCGAATTCGGCCGGGTCGGTGATGCGGTGGAGCCCCATCGCCGGTCGGTGGAACTCGCTCCCACCAAGGCGCTGTTACGCGTCAATCTTGGCCGGGCGCTACTCGCCACGGAGACCAATGACAATCTTGAAGAGTCGGTGAAGGTTCTTCGCTCAGCTCTGCAATTGGAACCGGAAAATGGCTTTGGCTGGCATGAGCTGGCCAGAGCCTATGGGTCGTTGGGTAATGAGCCTATGGCGCTGCTGGCAACCGCGGAATCGCATTATCATGCCGGGTCCGTGCAGGCAGTGCAATTTGCGCAACGGGCTTTGCGCGGGTTTGAGCGGGGCACCCCCGAATGGCAGCAGGCGCGTGATATCATCGTTGCCGTTTCCAACGCCACGAACCGCCGCGGACGTGGCAATCGACGCCAGCGCCCACAACGGGCACCGGACGCGCCAGAACGCGGTCAGCGCGACAAAAATGGCCAGGGCGAGGATGACGCCGATGATAAACCCATCGAAATCTTGATTCCGGGTGAAACACCCAACACGCCGGATAAAGACGATGATGATGCGCCGTTGGAGCTGCCCGAAGCCCCCACCAAAAAAGGCTGATTGACGCCCTTTTTTCGCGTCATTTGTCAGCGTAAACTGATTTCTCGATATTCGATTAAAACCAGCGTCGGTGGCTTCACAGGCCCGTCGCAGCCAGCTGATCCTTAATGTCGTCAGGACAACCTCATGACCAGATCCCTCGCCATTTCCATTTCTCTCCTCGCCGCATTTGTTGCGGGTGCACTCGCCGTCAGTTATGGCAATGCCCGGCAGGAACCGCCCGCAACGATTGGGCCGCTGCCGAAGGATGACGATGCGCGCCAGGAAAATAAACCTGGCGGGCCGGGAAATGAAGAGCCCGGCCATGAAGGGCACAATCACGGTGTCTTTGGCGAAGGCGAAGACCTTGACCTGACAGAGTTTAATGGTCAGCAGGCAGAGGAAATTCGCTCAATTGTCTATGATTTTTTACTTACGCACCCTGAAATTCTTTTCGAGGCGCTTGAGGTTTTTCAGGATCGCCAAGAGCTTGCCCAGCGCGAGAACGCGCGTGACAGCCTTACCGCCTTCCTCGATGATCGCAATGGATTTACAACCGCCCTCAACCGCGCCAAGGCGCGTGTGGCAGTTGTTGAACTCTTCGATTATCATTGCGGCCACTGTAAGCGGGCCTCCGGCTTTGTGCGTGAGCTTGCCCAGCGTGATGAGGATATTGTTGTTGCGTTTCGCGAGTATCCGATCCTGAAAAAAGAATCCCGGTTTGCCGCCCTTGCCGCCCTCGCCGCGCGCGACCAGGACAAATATCTCGACTTTCATTTTGCCCTCATGAACGCCAACGGTACCCTGACGCAGGAGCGGATTTTTGAGATCGCCAAACAGGCAAAGCTTGACGTTCGCAAATTGAAAGCGACGATCAAACAAACAGATGGCGGCCGCGCCCTCACCGAAACGGCAACCCT
>JBCCRB010000301.1:0-4114 GCA_039208465.1 Pseudomonadota bacterium | reverse complement strand
TTTCGATTTCGCCTATGATCTGGCTGATCACTTTGTTGCGCTCGAACGCGGCCGCGTTACTTTGAGTGCGCAGAAATCTGATGTGCACCGTGATGCCGTGATGGCCAAGGTTAGCGTGTAGGCAAGCGCCTATACAATCGCTACTCCGATTGGTCTCGGGCTATTTCGGTGGGACCCCCCAACAGGGATGCCGCAAGCGGTGCGCCAAGAATGACGACGAAAATCCGCAGCACATGGTGCGCCACGACAAAGGCCACATCGGCGCCAACGATTAGCGCCAACACCGTCAATTCCGCCTGACCGCCGGGCGCAAAGGCGAGCAGTGCTTCCATGCCCGGTGCAATCTCAAAGAGATAGATAAACTCGACAAAGCCAATCGTCAGAATGATGAGAATGACGCAGAAGCCAAGCGCGGCCATCACATCGTGACGCAGTTCGGCTGTGGTGATCCCGGTATATTTGGCACCGATTGTCATGCCGATGAAAAACTGCGCAGCCCATATCGCCTCGGCTGGTGGTCTGTTTTGGAGACCGCCGAAAACAGTGACAAGGGCTGTTAAGATCAAAGGCCCCAAGATCGATGCACCAAACATGCCGATGCGCTTGGCTATGCGCCATCCAAGAAACGCGCACCCGACCATGATCAGCAATTCTTGAACCGGAACTGTTAATGCCGGAACGCCAGGTGGATTGGTTAGGTCCGCATCCCAGATGCCTTTCAAAAGGAACGGCAGGGCGCAAACGATGATCAACACGCGGGTTGCATGGACAAGGCTCAGGGTGCGGATTTTCCCGCCGGCTTCCTCACCAAAGACAAGCATGTCCTGCAAGCCGCCCGGCATCGCCGAGTAATAGGCCGTTGGGAAGTCATAACCCCAAAGGCGCCGAAAATACGGAACGCCGATCGCGCCGATGCACGCGATCATCACGGGCACCATCAGAAGCGACGGCAGCATGGATGGAAAAGTCGCGAGGACGGTTGGCGTCAGTGTTGCCCCGACCGCGACGCCCAATATGGTCCGCATGGAATCGTTGAGAAGTTTTATCCCTCGCATCGGCATGCCCGCCAGCGCGGCAATCAGGCAGGCAAAGATCGGGCCGAGCAACCATGGCAGCGGCAAGGCAAGAAGATGAAACACCAAAACGCCGACTGCGCCAACAGCGAAGGTCAACAAAACCGGCATCATGAGGCTTGCTGTTCCAGACGATAACGCAATGAATTTTGCAAGTGCGCCTCGGCCGCTTGGCCGGCCAGCTCGGGATCGCGCGCGTTAAGGCCGTTAATGATGGCGTTGTGCTCATCGACCACGATGGCCACGCGCCGCGGGTCGGTATAGGTCGTCGGCCCGATCAGGATCAGTGAATTGTTCAGCGCACGGGCGGCATCGAGGAGAAAGCGATTGCGGCCTGCCAAATAAAGATGGCGGTGAAAATCCTGGTTGATCATCGAGCCACGGACGGGATCGTCCCGCTCGCGCTCAATTGCTTCGTTCAATGCCGAAAGTGTATCAAATTCAGCTTGCGCGCCGTGCTGCGCAGCCATCTGTGCAGCTGTCCGCTCAAGGACGACACGCATCTCGAAAAACTCGACAATCTCGGTGTGGCTGAGTGTGCGAACCACAGCGCCGATGCGCGGCCGGTGCTCGACAATGCCGTGGGCCTCAAGGCGTCGCAATGCTTCGCGTACCGGTGTGCGCGACAAGCCTAGACGTTCGCCGACTTCTTCTTCGCGCAACCGCTCGCCCGGCGCATAGATCCCCTTGCGCAGCGCTGCCATCAGCGTGTCATAGGCTAACTCGCCGCTCGACTGGACCGGTTGCTTGCTCATGCAAGCGTGCATAGCATAAATTGTATACAAGTGGATACAAAATTTAGTGCCTGAGTCGAGCTGTTATGATGGCACGTGGCACCGCGCGCAGTCAGTTGCTAGCGTGGAATAAAGCGGGCTTGGCGGCCTCAGGGTGTCGGGTATTGCAGCTTGTCAAAGACCCAACCATAGCGGATCAAAACCGCCTCAATGAGGTCGGTGCGGCCGGCATAATGCGTGGCTGTATCTGCGCGCGGTGGCCGGTGGCCGCCCTTGGCGTTGATCCCCGAGAAAACCGCCAACAGTCCGTTTAGTACCGGGCGCATTGTTTCCAATGTCATTATGTCTTCCTCGAAATGCTCGTAGCGGATCAAATGGTCAACAATGAACTCATTGCCAATAAAGTACTGAGCCTCATTTTTCTTCGCAAAATCGATCTTGCCCTGGACATCCAGCCAGTCGGTAAACGCGGGTGCGTTGCGCCTGTTCTTGGTCTCCCAATAATATTTAGAGACAAGAAGGTCGAAAGGATTGCGTATGATTGACACTTTGAGCGCCTTGTCGAACCGCTCGGCACCCAGCAGCGCACGCGTCTCCGCGGCTGACATGTGGTTGTAGTACTGCCGCGGCAGTTGCCGTTTGGACAAAAGCGTCCAGAGTTTTGCACGATCACCGACAATATCGGAAAAGCCATAAGCGAAATTCTGCGCGCCGCGATAACCCAGCTTCCGTCGTGCTCGTTCATCGACCGGCGTTATCGGTGTGATGATGTCTCCAGCTTCCGCGTAACGAGAAAGCGCAATCTCAAAAGACGTGCCGCCCACCTTGCGCGGTTTGAGAAACAATAGGTCGCAGCCTTTTAGATAGATCATTATCGCTCAGTTCGTCACTGGAGCATCAAAAGGGATGCCCCTACTGTCAGCAATGTCTAGCCATTATCTAACTCGCGGTGAAGAGATCAAGCGGCGGTATGCGAAAAGCGCGTGACGGCTGAAGTAAACTAGTTGGAAGGGATGGAGCGGTATCCGTTGATCACCATGCCCAAGCCGACAACCGTCAGGCCGAGCCCGCTCAACATGCCGGCGTTTAACCAACGCAACGTCGTTTTCTTGATCGTCGCTGACGTGACCAGTGCGTAGGTCAGAATCGATAGTGCATCGAGCACGATGAAAATCACGCCGTAAACCAAGCCCTGCAGAACGATACTATGGTCCGGTGAAATAAAAGCGGGGAACAGGGCGATGAAGAAAACGATCGCTTTCGGATTCGTCACGCAGGCGAAGAAACCCGCCCAAAAAGTGATCCGGTCTGCAGGGGTCGACGCGCGACTTGTGGGTTTGCCGACTTGCCGAAAAGCACTTGCCGCCATCCAGAGGATAAAGAACCCGCCGGCGATCTGTAGAAATGGCAGCACCATGTCGGAAAGGGCGACAAGCGCCGTGAGCCCGGCGATAGCAACCGTGACGTGTACGACCGTACCCAAAGCGTCGCCGGCAACGGCCACGTAAGCTGCCCGTGGTCCATGCCGCAGGGCTTGTGCGGTGGCGAAAGCCACGGATGGTCCCGGCACGACGAGAAATGCCAGTGTCGTGGTCAGAAATGCCGCGAAAAGTAGGGGGTCCATGCGGGTAAGTCCTTTTGTTCAAGGGAGACCCACCGTGCCGAAGTAAAGCGCGGATGTCCAACCGGACGGCGAACACCTGCCGCACGATCCCCAAGCCATGAGCCGGGACGTTCGAGTTGCGTGCACGACACCTTCTGACCGTGCTTAGCTTAATATATACTCGTATAGATTGTGGTGCATCCACTATGGAAAGGCGTACTTTAACACGCGCAAAGTGTCACAAAAGTGTCACGTCTTTTTACACAAATGCAAAAAACTAACATTTCGTAAAAGACTTGTTCAATTTGTGTTTTTCCCATAGAAACTTCAGTCGCGCCTTACAAAGATAAGTTTGACGCGAGTAAAAAAGTTAAGCGGGGGCCGATATGGCGATTAACGGTGACGGCGGAAACAACGTTCTGCCTGGGACGAACGGCGATGACGAAATTAATGGTTTCGCTGGTAAGGACACAATTACAGGACTTGGTGGCAAGGACACGATCGATGGCGGCCAAGATGCCGACAAGATCGATGCCGGCGAAGGCAATGACACGATCAAGGTCAAGACCAATGAGGCCGAGTTCGACACCAATTTGGACGGCACGGAATCCTTCTCCGGCGGTGCTGGCAACGACAAGGTGGTCAACACGGCCAATCAGAATGTTGTCTTCAACAATTTCAACACCGATGGGTCGATTGAAGAG
>JBCCRB010000300.1:0-4135 GCA_039208465.1 Pseudomonadota bacterium | reverse complement strand
CCGATGGCAAGACGGTGGAAGCAGAAGCGGCACACGGCACGGTTACCCGCCACTACCGCCAGCACCAGAAAGGCGAGGAAACGTCAACCAACTCGATCGCCTCCATCTTTGCATGGACCCGGGGCCTGGCCCATCGTGCCAAGCTCGACGACAATGATGCCTTGGCCAATTTCTCCCAAACGCTCGAGCAGGTCTGCATTGACACGGTCGAAAGCGGCTACATGACCAAGGATCTGGCCTTGCTGATCGGTCCCGATCAGAAATGGCTGACGACGACTGGTTTCCTCGACAAGGTTGATGAAAACCTGCAAGCGGCCATGCAGTAGTCGGCACATTACAGTCTCATGAAACGGCGCCATCGGGCGCCGTTTTTCGTTGCAAATTACGCACGCTTGGCCAAAGTAACGGTATGAAAATTGGTGTCGTCGGAACCGGCCAGGTCGGCGCAGCATGCGCGTTCGCATGCGTCATGCGCGGCGTTGGCACACAACTCATCTTGGTTGATCACAACCCGGCATTGGCCAAGGCCCAGGCCGAGGACATTTTGCATGCCACGCCTTTTTCCGAGAGTGTGCCCGTCACCAATGGTGAGATCGCCGATCTGAAAGGATGCGGCATTGTCATGATCGCCGCGGGCGTGCCACAAAAGGATCCGAGCGAGACAAGGCTAGAATTGTTGGCGCGTAATGCGCAGGTTTTTGCCGACATCATCCCGCAAATCCTCGCCGCCGCACCCGACGCGATCCTGCTGGTTGCATCCAATCCCGTTGACGTGATGACCGATATGGCCATGGCCATCGCTGAACGCGCAGGTTTGAGCGATCCATCGCGGATTATCGGCTCCGGAACAATTCTCGACACGGCACGCTTTCGTGCGCTGATCGCGGCCAAGATGGATGTCTCCAGCCATTCGGTTCACGCTTATGTTTTGGGCGAACATGGTGATTCAGAAGTGCTGCTATGGTCAGACGTCAACATCGGTGCTCTGCCGCTGGAAGCCTTTTCACACCAGACCGGGCGTGTGCTCAGCGTTGAAGACATCGCCGCGATCGATGATGGCGTCCGTCGCGCGGCTTACCACATCATTGAAGGCAAAGGCGCGACCTGGTTTGGCATTGGTGCCGGCATGGCGCGCATCGCCGAAGCGATCGTGCGGGACGAGCGCGCTTTGCTCACCGTGTCCGGGCGCACCGAGAACCTGACGGGTGGCCGCGTTACGCTATCCGTGCCCCGCGTTATCGGCGCGGCCGGCATCGTCAACACCGTGTTGCCACCGCTGAGCACGCAGGAAGCAGCAGAGCTGGCGCGTAGCGCCAATGTTGTGCGCTCAGCCTGTGAAGAACTGGTCGCCTTCGCCGACGTCTAACATCCACGAGCTCACACGGCGCTGACGGTCTCGCGGATCGCGGCAAGTGCTGCATCAGCCTTGTCGCCATCCGGACCGCCGGCCTGGGCCATGTCAGGGCGCCCACCCCCGCCTTTGCCGCCAACCGCTGCTGATGCGGCGCGCACAAGATCAACGGCGCTGACCCGGTCGGTCAAATCCTCAGTTACCGCCGCAACGATGCTCGCCTTGCCGTCTTCGCCGGTCGCGACAAATGCTACAACGCCGGAGCCAAGCTGTTGCTTGGCCTCGTCAGCCATTGGCTTGAGATCGCGTGGCGAGACGCCGGAAACCAAGCGGCCGGAAAAGGCAATGCCATTGATCGTTTCAGCCGCCGATGCATCACCGCCATTGCTGGCAGGTCCCGCCAGGGCCAGCGCTTTACGCACTTCGCTCAGTTCACGCTCAAGCTTCTTGCGCTCGTCGATCAACGCTTTGACGCGAGACGGCACATCTTCGGGCGCAGCTTTGATGATGCTGGCAGCTTCGCGCAGCATCAGATCCTGCTCCTCTAAGTGTTTGCGCGCGGCGTCGCCCGTCAGCGCCTCAATCCGACGAACACCGGCCGCAACCGCACTTTCCGACAGGATACTGACAAGCCCGATCTCGCCGGTGGCCTGAACATGCGTCCCGCCGCACAATTCGACAGAGTAGGTCGAACCGGCCTTGTCACCGCGCACCGCCTGGCCCATCGAAACGACACGCACTTCATCGCCATATTTCTCCCCAAACAGGGCCATCGCACCGGTCTTTCGGGCTTCATCAATCGGCATCAGGCGCGTGACGACCGGGCTGTTCTGCAGGATGATCTCGTTCGACATGTCAGCGACTTGTCGCAATTCATCTGCCGCCATGGTTTTCGGGTGCGAAAAGTCAAAACGCAGCCGGTCCTCGGCAACGAGCGACCCTTTTTGCGCCACATGATCGCCCAGCACTTCGCGCAACGCTTCATGCACCAAATGGGTCGCCGAGTGGTTGGAACGCAACTTTGCACGCCGCGCATCGTCAATGACCAGTTCCAGCGCATCACCAATCGTGACACTGCCTTCTTCCACCACGCCGCGATGCACGAACACACCTTCGGCGCGTTTTTGCGTATCCATAACCCGAATACGCGTGCCGTCCGCCAGCATGACACCATGGTCGCCTTGCTGACCACCGGACTCGGCATAAAACACCGTCTGGTTGAGGACGAGGTCGACTTCTTCACCAGAGGCCGCCGAAGCGACTTCGGCACCGTCGCGCACAAGCGCAGTAACAACCGCTTCGGACCGGTCGCGCTCATAGCCAAGAAACTCGGTGGCGCCCAAACGTTCACGCACGTCAAACCAGATCCTGTCGGTCGCCGCGTCACCGGAGCCCGACCAATTGGCGCGCGCCTCTGCCTTCTGGCGCTCCATCGCCACATCAAACGCATCCGTGTCGACATCAATCCCACGGCGGCGCAGCGCATCCTGCGTCAAATCGAGCGGGAAGCCATAGGTGTCGTAAAGTTTGAAAGCGGTCTCGCCGTCAAACCGGTCGCCCTCTGAAAGGCCATCGCTGGCCTGCGCCAACAGGCCAAGCCCGCGCTCCAATGTCCGGCGAAACCGGATCTCTTCCAATTGCAGCGTCTCAGTAATCAGAGCTTTTGCGCGGCCAAGCTCCGGATAGGCATCGCCCATCTCGGCGATCAAGGCTGGTACGAGGCGGTGCATCAGTGGATCTTTCGAGCCCAACAAATGCGCATGGCGCATCGCCCGGCGCATGATCCGGCGCAACACATAGCCGCGCCCATCATTGGAGGGTAAAACGCCATCGGCGATCAGGAAAGATGACGCGCGAAGATGGTCAGCAATGACCCGATGGCTGGCTTGGCTGTCGCCTTCTGCTTTCGTGCCGGTCAGGCTCTCCGACGCGGCAATCAACGCCTTGAACAGGTCAATGTCGTAATTGTCATGCACCCCTTGCATGACAGCCGCGATCCGCTCCAACCCCATGCCGGTATCGATCGAAGGGCGGGGAAGATCGACGCGCTCTTCCAGCGTCAATTGCTCAAACTGCATGAAGACGAGGTTCCATATCTCGATGAAACGGTCGCCATCTTCCTCCGGAGAACCGGGCGGCCCGCCCCAGATATGGTCGCCATGATCATAAAAGATTTCCGAACACGGACCACACGGCCCCGTGTCGCCCATCGCCCAGAAATTATCGTGTGTGGGAATCCGGATGATCCGGTCGTCGCTCAAACCGGCGATCTTTTTCCAAAGGTCAAACGCATCATCGTCAGTGTGGTACACGGTGACCAGCAGGCGGTCCTTGTTCAAGCCGAATTCCTTGGTGATCAAGTTCCACGCCAGTTCGATCGCCAACGGCTTGAAATAGTCGCCAAAGGAAAAATTACCCAGCATCTCAAAGAAAGTGTGGTGACGGGCGGTATACCCCACATTGTCCAGATCATTGTGCTTGCCGCCGGCACGCACGCATTTTTGTGCCGTGACCGCGCGCGAATAGTCACGCTTTTCAAGCCCGGTAAACACGTTCTTGAACTGCACCATGCCCGCATTGGTGAACATCAAGGTCGGATCGTTGAGCGGAACCAATGGGCTTGAGTCAACAATGGCGTGCTCATGGCCGCCAAAATAGTTCAAAAACGCAGCACGGATGTCGTTGACGCCGCTCATGAATTCACCTGTCTTTTCCTTGTGCGCAAAGCGATGCGCTTGTGATCGCAAACCTCTTGCGTGAAGCGCTGATTAGGCGAAAATGATT
>JBCCRB010000299.1:0-4147 GCA_039208465.1 Pseudomonadota bacterium | reverse complement strand
CGATCCGTTTGGTGTGTGCGTAAACACAAACCCGATGCCTGATGGTCGAGGAGCGATATTTCCGCTCGATCAGAACGCTGACCCGCAACGGGCCTTCCTCGATGATCTCGATCTTTTGCAGATCAGTGATCCGCTCGGCACGGTCCTCATAAAAGACATCGATATCCCAGGCATCCCATGTCATCGGACGATCTTCGAAAACCAGCAATTGGTTGGCGGTTTCGCCCGGCTTGATGGCATCGCGCGCGGCTTGCTTGTCATAAACGCGGGTCAGTTCGCCATGCGTCCCGATTGAGACTTCCAGCAGCGGCGAGTTTATTTCGATTGTGCCGTCTTCGGATTGCGTAACGGTGACACCTTCGAATTCGCCTGGCGGCAAAGTATCGCTGTCCGAAACACCAAGCGCTTGGACGCCATAGCTCGGGCTCGCCGGCAAATTGATCAATGTCCCCCCATAGACCTTTTGCATGGGCAGGGTTTGCCCGCTCACCAGACTTTTCAGTTGGGGAACATTGGCGCCCGGCAGATAGCCGACACGATCAGCACTGAAGGGTGAAGGGTTGATCGCAATCGCCGCCGTTTGTTCCGGTAGATGCAGCGCCAAATGGCCAATTGCGTTTTCCCGGATTTTCTCAAGCGTCTCTCGGACAAACAGATAATCTCGCTCTGCGTCCTGGAAGACTTCTTCGATCGCCGTGCCCGGCAAGATGTCATGAAACTGGTTCAAACACACCCGTTCCCAGCATTCAGTCAGATCATCATGCGGATAGGTGAAGCCGCTGATCATCGCCGCAAACGCCGAGAGAAATTCGGTGTCATGCAGAACAAATTCCGATTTTCGATTGTTCCGTTTTGTGCGGCTTTCCGAGGTCAGTGTCCCGCGGTGCAGTTCCAAATAGAGTTCGCCATTCCAAACTGGCAAATCGGCGGCACAGCTCGTCTCTATGCCTTCGAAGAACTCTTTGACCGTGCCGGGCCGCACAGTAGGCGCGCCCGGCATGTCTTTGAGTATGCCCGCCGTCTCAATCAGTTCACGCGTCGGCCCGCCGCCGCCATCGCCATAGCCATAGGCGACGATCAGTTCATGATGATCGCCCTTCTGCTTGAAGTTCTCCCAGGTGCCGATCACCTCATCGGCTGTCAGTTCCGCTTTGTAAGTGGTTGCGAATGGAAGATATTGTACCGGCCGCGGTGTCGTCAGCAGATGTGCCAGCACTTTCGTGCCGTCGATACCCTGCCACTGAAATATCTGGAACGGCATATGATTATATTGGTTCCAGTTCAGCTTGTTGGTCACAAACCATTTCAGTCCGGCCTGCTTCATCAATTGGGGCAGGGACCAGGCAAACCCAAACGTATCAGGCAACCAAAGGCAGGGCGTTTCGGCTTCTTCGCCGAATTTGTCGCTAAAATAGCGCCGGCCGAGCAATATCTGGCGCACCAGCGATTCCGGGCCAGTCAGCGAACAATCGGGTTCAACCCACATGCCGCCAAGCAATTCCCAACGTCCTTCCGCGACCTTGTCTTTGATGCGGTCGAAGATATCTGGGTAATCACTTTCCAGATATTGGTACAATTGCGGTTGCGACTGCGAAAAATGATAGTCCGGATAACGCTCCATCAAATGCAGGACATTGGAAAACGTCCGCGCAGACTTCTGTCGCGCCTGCTCAACCTGCCAAAGATAGGCGATATCAATATGGGCGTGCCCGACGGCGATAATGTCGAGGTGATGGCTATGCTTGGCCTCGTCAATGCCCGCTTGCAGCGTTTCAAGCGCCGCCGGCACCGTTTCATAGAGCCGGCCATCGTCGACAGGATCCCGTGTATCAAGAACTTTGTAAGCGGCATCTAACGCTGAAAGGAGATGGTTGCGCGACGCATGATTTTGGTCGAGCCGCTTGGCAAAATCGAGCGCCACGCGGGTGAGCATGACAAAGGCCCGTGTTGGCTCATCGATCTCAACCACCGCGCATTCGCGCATGAAGAGCTTTGTCTTCGCATTTGGATCGGGTGGCCAACCGGATAGGCCCGTCCAACCGTGCAGCGCCAGAAGGTGCGTCTGCCCGCCCGCCATGTCGGGCGTGAGCATGATCTCATGATGGTAGCGGTCCGTGGAGACATAAGCCTGGCCATCGACATAGGCCAGCGCCTCCGGGTGGCAGAAAATATCGCCCGCCACACCCAGTGGTAGATGAAGGGCGATCGGCTTGTTGCGATCAAACCCATCGGGCACCTCGAACCACGTGCGCATGCAGAAATTCTGCGCCCAGTCGCCCCAATAGCTGTCAGGTTCTATCTGCGCCCATGATTGATCATCGACCGCCAACCCAACAGGTGCGGCGACCTTTGCGTCCGCTAAAGGCAAATAGCGAAATGGCGCGATCGCGTGCCGCTTGCGGTACTGCAAAGGCTCGATGAGCTGGAGCCTTTTTGAGATCTTTTGGACGGTCCATGTGAGGCTGTGCGTGGCCATTTATCGGTCTCGGATGCAGGCGCGTGGGAAAAAGCGTGCCGGAGGCTTTCTTTCAAGGGGAACAACGGGTCAGGTAAGCGCTAAATCAAAACCGGCGATCTGGCCACGAAACTTGGCTTCCGGGTTGGATGCAATGGCCTTGAGCCGCTTCTGGTCATCTTCCTCTGAAATGTCATCGC
The DNA here is from genome assembly GCA_039208465.1 of Pseudomonadota bacterium. Taxonomy (GTDB): domain Bacteria; phylum Pseudomonadota; class Alphaproteobacteria; order Rhizobiales; family Rhizobiaceae; genus JBCBDX01. Next base: position 1,492 of record JBCCRB010000299.1, on the reverse strand, counting down.
CCCAGGGCCTGTTCAAATCCGGCCATGGAATGGAATCGATGAGCATCTGCGTATAGGGATGCTGCGGATCGCCGATCACTTCCTTGGGCGGCCCGGCCTCCACGACATGACCATGATAGAGCACCATCACATAATCACTGACGTGATAGGCAGTCGCCAAATCATGCGTGATGTAAAGGATGGAGATGCCATATTTGTCCTTCAGATCGTAGATGTTCTTCAGGATCGTCGCCCGCAAACTGGCATCGACCATGGAAACAGGCTCATCCGCGATCAGCAATTTTGGCGACAGCATCAAAGCGCGCGCAACGATCAGCCGCTGACGCTGCCCGCCCGATAGTTCATGCGGGAAACGGCGTAAAATCAGCGTGGGATCAAGGCCGACCGCCGTACACGCCTCATGCATCTTTTCTTCGACCGGCATTTCCGCCTCAAGGCCGAACCGCTTGTAGGGGAAATTCAAGGCATGATCGACGCGGTAGAAGGGGTTGAAGCAGGCATAAGGGTCCTGGAACACCGCCTGCACATTCTTGCGGAATTCAAGCTTCTGCGCCGCGCTCATGCGCGCAACATCCACCCCTTCAAACAAGACCTGCCCCGTGCTTGGCGCGTTAAAGCCCAGCATCAGGCCACCCATCGTTGACTTGCCGGAGCCGGACTGCCCGACGATCGAGATGATTTTCGGCTTTTCGCCATCAAGCGAAAAACTCATCGGATGCAGGGCTGTCACGGCGCCATAGGTTTTCGACACAGACTGGAACTCAAGCAGCGGCACACCGCTCTTGCCGCGCTTGACAGGCGCTGCGCCGACCTCATCGTCAAGGAAGCTGTCGCCACCGACAAGCGGCACCGATGAAATCAGCTCTTTTGTGTAGGGGTGTTTCGGCTTCTCGATGATCTGCTTGACCGTGCCATGCTCGACCAACTCGCCGTTTTTCAACACCGCCAGCTCATCAACCGATTGAGCCATCAGGCCCATATCATGGCCGATCAGGATAAGGCCCGAGCCGATTTTCGCCTGCACTTCCTTCAACGTATGCATTACATGCTTTTGCGTAACCACATCGAGCGCCGATGTTGGTTCGTCGGCAATGATCAATTCCGGTTTCAACGCGACGCCGAGCGCGATGCACACGCGCTGTTTCATGCCGCCAGACAATTCATGCGGATAGAGTTTGCCGACCCGCGCCGGCAGGCCGACGCTCTCCAGCACTTCGTCAGAACGTTCCTGCAGCGTTTGCCGGTTTGTGTCCGGCTCATGCGCAAGAATGCCGTCCCAAATCTGGTTCTCGATGCGCATGATCGGATTGAGCGAATTCATTGCGCCCTGCGGAATGTAAGAGACCCGCGACAACCGTGCCTTGCGCATGCCTTCCTCATCGAGCGCCAGCATATCCGTGTCGCCCAGATGAATGCTGCCATTGGCGACACGCCCTGTCCCTTGCAACATCTGCATAACCGCAAGGGCTGTCGTGGTTTTGCCCGAGCCGCT
>JBCCRB010000298.1:0-4151 GCA_039208465.1 Pseudomonadota bacterium | reverse complement strand
CGACAATGACATTGTGCAACCGGCGCTGGCCGGCGGTCTGATCATGATCATCCTTTTGATCGGCTTTACGATCATCCAAAGTGCGTTTGCGGGCGGCGCTTTCCAGCAAACGCTGTTCTCCGATACCGAACTGCAGGCGCTTGCCATTCGCGGCTCCAGCGACATGGTCTGGGATTGGGACGTGGTGCGCGACCGCGTGTCCACCAAGCCGGATCTCGGGCGCGATATTGGCCTGGGGCGCAATGCGTTACACGGGCCGATCAAAACCTGGCTGCAATATATGCATCTGGACGACAAGGAGCGGTTCCGCAACGTGTTGGACAATGTGGTCGAGGGCGGTAAGGGCCGTGTCGATATGGATGTGCGGCTGCGCGCCAGCGACACCCGCTATGACTGGTTTAACATCAGGGCGCGCCCCGTTGTCAGTGGCGATGGGAAAGTCATTCGCTGTATCGGCATGACCAGCAACATCAGCGATCAGAAGCGGATGGAAGAACGGCTTCTGCAGGACGCGATGTATGACAATCTGACCGGCTTGCCGAACAAGGGCTTGTTCCTCGACCGGGTGCATGCGGCGATCCAGTTGAGCCGGACGGAAGAGACGATCCTCCCGACCGTGCTTATTGTCGATATTGATGATTTTAGCAGCGTTGTGGAGCGTTTCGGCGTTCAGGCGAGCGACAATCTGCTGATGACGTTGTCGCGGCGATTGCGGATCCATTTGCGACCCGAGGAAACGCTGGCGCGGGTCGGGTCGGACCGTTTTGGCATTCTCGTCACGGCGCGCAATGAAGCCACCGAGATTGCAGAACTTGCGGAAGCATCGCTTAAAGCAATCCGCACACCGACGACCTATAGCGACCAGGAAATTCGCTTGACCGCTTCCGTTGGCCTGGCCTCCTGGAACGATGATGTGGAAAATGCCGATGCGTTGTTCCGCGATGCGGAGATCGCCTTGGTTCAAGCCAATCGCTATGGCGGCAACCGCGTCGAGCCATTCCGCCCGGCCTTCCGGGACCGCGCATCCAACCGCGTGCATATGGAAGCCGATTTGCGTCGCGCGCTGGATCGCAATGAGATCGGCCTTGTCTATCAGCCCATCATTGATGCCGAGAGTGGTGAAGTTGCCGGGCTGGAAGCCATCATGCGCTGGGTCCATCCGCGCCGCGGCATCGTTCCGCCGGCGGAGTTCCTCGGCATTGCCGAAAACAGCGATCTTATCGTGCCGCTTGGGACACGGGCCATTGAGCTGGTCGCGGAACAATTGACCGATTGGGAGGCGCTTGGCGGTGAGCGCGGTGTGTTTGTCGGCGTGAATATCTGGCCGCAGCTTTTGAAGTCAGCCGGTTTTGTGAGCACGGTGCGGGCAATCCTCGCCAAATTCCCGCAACGCAATCACCGGATCATGCTGGAGATGACCGAGACAGGCCTGATGAGCGATCCGGAGCACAATATGCACCGGCTTGCTGAGTTGAAGGCGATCGGGCTCGAACTGGCGCTGGACGATTTTGGTTCGGGGATTTCGTCGGTTGCCTATCTTGCGGACATGTCGATTGATCTGGTGAAAATAGACAAGCAAATCGTCAACCGGCATGGCGGCAAAGGCGCCTTCATGCAGTCGCTGATCGATATGGCGCACTCGCTTGATATGCTGGTGGTGGCCGAAGCCGCTGACATCAATTTGCAGCGTGAATCGCTGAGCGCCATGGGCGCCGATTATGCGCAAAGCTATGCAACCAGCGCGGTCATGACGCCTGAAGACGCGATGCGCATGCTGATGGAAACAGCCACCCTCGTTGAAGAAGAAGAGGACGAGGAAGAGCTGGAAGAAACTGACGAAGAGCGCTTGGCAGCGCAGTAAGCGTCGGCCAGTTTTGCCGGTCAGGCGTGTCCGGGCTCTGAGACGTAAGAGGCACGCGAGTGAATGCCAATCAGGCCCAATGCGGTGTCATATTTGTTGTCGAGCTGGTCATCGAAAATCAGCTTCGTACAGGCATCGAGCGTCAGCCAGTAATTCTTCGAGATTTCGCTTTCCAACTGATTGGCGCCCCAACTGGCATAGCCCAATGAAACCACCGCCTGGCGTGGTCCGCGCAACTGCGCCAAATCGAGCAGCGCTTCGCGGGTGGATGTCAGCGAAATGTCGGGCGTTATCGGGATTGTTGCATCCAGTTCGTATTCTGATGAGTGCAGAATGAACCCCCGGTTCTCATCAACAGGTCCGCCAACACGCACTGCGGCGTGGCCGGCATAATTGACAGCTTCGTGGATAGGTGGCGCATCTTCGTTATCGCCAACGCGGCTCATCAATTCGCTAAGGGTGATCTTGTGCGCCTTGTTGACGATGAACCCCATGCATCCGTCGGCATTGTGTGCGCAGACATAAATGATGGTGCCGCCAAACATTGATGAATCAAGGCTTGGCGTTGCAACCAGATATTTTCCGTCCAGCTTTCCGGGCGCCTTCGTGATCAGTCGTCCTCCTGGTCCAGCGTTGAATAAAAAACCTTCGATGGGCGCTTGGCCACAAGTTTCTAGTCGTAATCATTTGGTCGACACATCACAGGCAAAATATGCCCGCTAACGAACTCGTTACCGGAAGATATTTGTTTCTTAAGCGGCGCTGCGTCATAGCGATGCCATGGCGGTAAAGTTGCGTCCTCTCACCTCTGGTTTGTGCCTGGTTGTGTTGTGCACCATTGCTCCGGCATTGGCGCAGAATGTGACGGACTGGCACGAAACCCTGGGCGGCAATGTGCGTATCGTGCTGGAAGGCACGCCGGCGGACGCTTCAGGCCAGATGCCGCAAACCGTGCGCGGTGCCGTCGAAGTGAAGCTTGCCCCGGGATGGCACACCTATTGGCGCGATCCTGGCGCTTCTGGCATTCCGCCGACGTTCATGCTCGGCGATGGTTCGGACGTGAAAGATGTGCGCATTGACTATCCTGCTCCTGTTTGGGTTGAGACCGATTATGGCAGCTATGCGGGCTACAAGGAGCCGGTCGTCCTGCCCTTTGAGATCGAGACGGGCAAAAAGGCTGACGTCAGCTTTTCGGGCAATTTGATTTTGGGCGTGTGCCAGGACATTTGCATTCCTGTGGTGGCGCCGTTTGACCTAATGGTGAAGCCGAGCACGTCCACATCGCAGACGGATGTTATGGTCGCCGCCGCTTTTCAGGAACTGCCCCAACCGGCGCCGGATGACCTTGTTGAGGTTGCATTTGGAGACAACACTGTGACCATTACGGTCGACCAGGCGCTCTTCGAAAACGCCCAATCGGAAATGCCCGGTGTTTTCGCGGCGATCGACGGCATGAATCTAGCCAAACCCAAGCTGATAAAACAGACACCGGATAAGGCGATCTACACCAGTGATATCACCTATGTCGGTTCTGGCTATGAAACGGTTTCGGTCAATGTGACGGTCGTGCATGGGGCGGATGTCCATAATGCCCGTTTTGTTGTCGCGCGTTCCGTCATCATGACGCCGTGATATTTCATTTCGCCACTTGTCTGAAAAGATGGCGCCTTATTTCACGCAGCATACAGTTTAGAAAAACGGGAGACTGGCATGACGCTCACGGTTGGTGACAAATTACCCTCTGCAACTCTAAAAATGGTAACCCAGGACGGCGCGGCAAACATGGAATTGTCGACGCTTCTTGAAGGTAAGACCGTGGTACTCTTTGCGGTCCCTGGCGCTTTCACGCCGACTTGCACGCTAAACCATCTGCCCGGCTTCATCGAAAATGCCGATGCCATTAAGGCCAAGGGTGTTGATGAGATTGCTGTGATCGCCGTCAATGATCCGTTTGTGATGCAGGCCTGGGCCGAGCACTCCGGCGGCATGGACAAGATCCATTTTCTCGCCGATTGGGACGCTGCGCTGACCAAGGCGATGGGCCTTGATGCCGATTTGAGCGTTGCGGGTCTGGGCGTTCGGTCCAGCCGCTATTCGATGATCGTCAAGGACGGCACCGTTACCACGCTGAATGTGGAAGACAGCCCGGGCACCGCCGACAAATCGGGGGCAGCCACGCTGTTGGGCCAGCTTTAAGAGCGCTCATCCTTTGGTGATCCCATCACAATGTAGGATGTGATCAGCCGGACGCCGCTTACAACACCCAGCACTTCGGTGTGGAAGTGTTTGT
>JBCCRB010000297.1:0-4161 GCA_039208465.1 Pseudomonadota bacterium | reverse complement strand
TCCCAATCAACGGGCGCTTGGCACCGGCACGCGCCGGTATCTGACCGATCCGCCGTCCGAGTATCGGGTGCCGGCGCAGTCAGCCGACTATGGCGATCTCGGCACGCCGGAAGCGCAAAAAGAGCGTGAATTGAGAGCGGCACAGCAAGCCGAAGAGGGCGGCGGTTGGCGTCGTCTTGTTCCCTGGCTTTAACGCCGTAAACTAACGCCGCTGCGAAAAGAACGTCGTCAGCAATTGCGCGGCGCGCGTCTCACCAATGCCGGAATAAACCTCCGGTGCGTGGTGGCAGGTTGGCTGCTCGAAGAATCGACCGCCATGGAAAACGCCCCCTGACTTGGGATCGCCGGCGCCAAAATAAAGCCGCCGGATCCGCGCAAAAGAGATCAGCGCCGCGCACATGGCGCAGGGCTCCAGCGTAACGTAAAGATCGCAATCCGGCAGCCGCTGCGATGCCAATGCCGCACATCCGTCGCGGATAACCAGCGTCTCGGCGTGGGCAGATGGATCGTTGAGTTCCAGCGTCCGATTTCCGTTATAGCTGATGACGGCACTGTCACGCACCAAAACTGCGCCAACAGGCACTTCGCCGCGCTCGGCGGCCTGCGCGGCTTGATCCAGCGCCATGTCCATGAATGTCTGATCGTGTGTCGGCACTTCGATTTCCCTCGCAACACCGCGCCTCACCTGATACGTCGCGCGGTAAAAGTCAAAAAGGCAGTAACAAATGAGCCGCGAAAACAAGGGTCGACCGGACCGGCGCAACGAGATCAAGAGCCGCGGCTTTAAGGATCAGCCCAAGGGGGCCGACGGCGGCAAGGGCAAATCCCGTGGATTTAAAAGCCATCCGAAAACGGGCGGACCGGGCAAACCCAAATCGAGCCCGCGCCCTGCGCCAGCACCGATGCCAACTGAAGCAGAACCCATTATTGTGCAGGAGCGTATCGCCAAGCGGCTGGCGCGCGCAGGGGTCGCTTCACGTCGTGAAGCCGAGGCGCTGATCATCGACGGACGCGTGACGTTGAACGGCAAAATCCTGTCCTCGCCAGCGATCAATGTGGGACCTGATGACACGATCTTGATTGATGGTAAGGCGATCCCTGCAATCGAACGAACCCGGCTTTGGCTCTATCACAAACCGGCCGGATTGGTGACCTCCAACAGTGACCCGGAGGGCAGGCCGACGGTGTTTGAAAACCTGCCGGCCGACTTGCCGCGTGTGATCAGTGTTGGACGCCTGGACATGAACACGGAAGGCTTGTTGCTGTTGACCAATGATGGCGGGCTGGCGCGGGTTCTGGAATTGCCGCAAACCGGATGGCTCAGACGATACCGCGTACGCGCCCATGGCCGCATTACCCAGAACAAGCTGAACAGTCTGAAGGACGGGATTGTCGTTGACGGTGTTTTCTATGGCGCCATTGAAGCCAAATTGGAGCGCGAGCAGGGGGCCAATGTCTGGATTGAGATGGGTCTGCGCGAAGGTAAAAATCGCGAAGTACGAAACGTCCTCGGCGCGCTGGGTTTGACCGTGAACCGACTGATCCGCATCTCCTACGGCCCCTTCCAACTGGCCGAACTGCCGGAGCGCGCGGTTTTGGAGATCAAGGGAAAAACCTTACGTGATCAGCTTGGCAAACGCCTGATAGAGGAAGCAGGCGCCAATTTCGAAGCGCCGATCGTCAACGCTTTTCCCAACCGGCCGGTCAAGGCTGAACGATCGGAACGCCGCGAAGAAACTGAACAAAAGCCCAAACAGGATTGGATCTCCGCCTCCGGTGGCAGACGCGGCCAGAAGAGTGCGCCCTTGGATCGCTTGTCGACGCAAAAGCCGGAGCCGGTCAAACGCCGCTCCGATGATGGGTCGCGGGGCTCCAATGTCTGGATGGCAAGCGGCGCCCGTCCGACGGGCGCCAAACCGGCACGCGGTGCCAAACCGAAACCGGGCGGCAAGGCTCCGCTGAAAAAACGGTAGCACCATTGCGGATCGTCGGCGGATCGAACAAGGGCAAACCCATCAAGGCGCCCGCGCGTAGCGAACTGTCCATTCGCCCGACCTCCGACCGCGTACGCGAAAGCCTTTTCAACATTTTAACCCACCGCTACCCGCACCTTTTTGAGGGTGGACGGGTGCTCGATCTGTTTGCCGGTACCGGGGCGCTCGGTTTTGAAGCCTTGTCGCGTGGGGCCGCCTTTGCGCTCTTCGTCGACAACAGCCCGAAAGCACACACGCTCATTAGCGAAAACCGGAAGGCGCTGGGCCTGCAGGAAAAATCCAAGCTGCTGCGCCGCGATGCAACCAAGCTTGGTCCAAATGGCGATATGGCGCCGTTCGATCTGGTTTTCCTCGATCCGCCATATCAGAAAGGATGGGCAGAGCCGGCAATCGAAACCCTGTTGGCCAACGATTGGCTTGATCCGCAAGCCGTTATTGTCCTTGAAGAAAGTGCCGCAGCGGCCTTTATTGTACCCCAGGCTCTTGTGTTGGAGGATGAACGACGCAAGGGCGACACAATTACACGTATTATGAAACGCAATAATACGGTTGAGACCAGGTCATGAAACAGGCACTGCAACCAACATCGGCTGATCCAACCATTGCGCTGGCATTGGGCGGTGGTGGTGCGCGGGGCTATGCGCATATCCATATCTTGGAAGCGCTCGATGAAATGGGCCTGCGTCCATCCATTATCTCCGGCTCTTCAATCGGTTCCCTGATGGGTGCAGCCTATGCCTCAGGAATTTCCGGCAAGGAATTGCATGAGTACACGCTTTCGCTGGTTGGTAATCGCAAGGAAGTGCTGACCAAATTCTGGCAGACCCGCCCCGCCAGTTTCAGCGATATCGTCGACGGTGGTTTTCGCTTCGGCCAGTTCAACGTCGAGAAAATGATCAAGGCTTTTATGCCCGATCAGATCAAAAGCACGTTTGAAGAATTGGAGATCCCGCTGCTTGTTTCGGCGACCGATTTCTATGGTCACCGTTGCACTTTCTTTGACAGCGGCGATCTGCACTCGGCGATCGGCGCCTCCTCTGCAATACCGGCGATCTTCAAGCCGATCGAGCGCGATGGCCGCGTCTATATTGATGGTGGGATTTTCAACCCGGTCCCCTATGACGTGCTCGTCGGCAAGGCGGACATCGTTATCGGTATTGATGTGGTTGGCGCGCCGATGGGCGATGAAACAAAAGTGCCGACGACTATTGAGAGCCTCTACGGATCAACCCAGCTGATGATGCAATCGATGATGCAGCTGAAGCTCGCCCAATCGCCGCCCGATGTGTTCGTCCGCCCACCGGTTTCATCCTACCGTGTGATGGACTTCTTCAAGGCACGTGCAATTCTGACCGACACCAAGTCGGTCAAAGATGATCTAAAGTACAAGCTCGAAGCGGCACTTGAAGTTCATCGGACCGATCCGGTCGTCACCTCAGCCTGACCGCCGGCAAAGCAATATGTTTAGCCAAGGCCAGCGGCCTTGCCGCTCGACAGCGGGTTGGCTGGAACATCGCTGTGCAGTTTGACGCCGGCATCTTCCTCATCGGCTTTACCGCGTACTTCGATGCGCCCGATAACGCGGAAACAGATCACCACCGCCACGAGCCCGAAAACAACCGCGCCCAGGCCCCAGCCGGCAACAGCCCCTTGAGCGCCGAACCATTGGCTACCCAGCCACACAAAGGGAATAACGCCCAGCGTTGAGCGGCCCCAATTTAGAAGCGTTGAATAAAGCGCATAGCCCAGATTGTTAAATGCTGCATTGGCGACAAAAAGCGCACCGTTGAATAGGAAGGTGACCGCGATGAAGCGGCAGAAAAACACGATGAGGTCGCGCGCTTCGCCCTCTGTTTGAAACAAATCGGCAATCGGTCCGGCGAGGATAAACAGGATCGCGCACACAAAAAGCACATAGCCCATCGTAAAGATGAGCGCATCGCGCATCGTTTCGCGCAGGCGATCATAGAGTTTGGCGCCGTAATTTTGCCCAAGGATCGGGCCAACGGCGCCAGATAGCGCGAAGATCACACCAAAGGCGACGGGCACCAGTCGCCCGATCACGGCCCAAGCCGCGACCGCGTCATCCCCATAGCGAGCGATTTCCGCGGTGACATAAGCGTTGCCGATAGGCGTCGCCAATTGCGTCATCACGGCCGGCCCTGCG
>JBCCRB010000296.1:0-4179 GCA_039208465.1 Pseudomonadota bacterium | reverse complement strand
GTGGCAACAGCGTTTTTAGCAAAGTTGAGGCCTTCGCGCTCAAAGGCGGCTTTGACTTCTAACATGCCGTTGCGGGTTTCAGGGGGCACCCCCGAAAACGTCGAACGCCTTGTCGGATCTGCGGCGGCGCGAGGCCGATATTGCAATCCGGCATGTGCGTCCCGAAGACCCGGAATTGATCGGCAAATTGCTGCGCGAGGCGAGCGGTTCATTTTATGCCTCGAAGCAATGGGTGCAGGAAAATGGCCATCCGCGCAGCGCAAAGGACGCACGGGACAAGGATTTTATTGGGTTTGACCGCGATTTCCGGTTTCTGCCCTATTTTCACGATCTCGGTCTCGACCTTGGTGAAAGCAGTTTTCCGTTGATGTCGGAGAATTCGGTCACCTCCTGGGCGTTGATGCGCCAGGGGCTCGGCATATCGGTGATGATGGATGATATTGCCCGCACCGAGCCGGATCTTGTGCGCGTGCTCGATGAGGTGCCCTCGATCCGCTTTCCGATCTGGCTGGTCACGCACCGCGAATTGCGCACCGCGCGGCGCATCCGCGTCGTCTACGATATTTTGGCGGAAAGTCTCACATGAGTTAGCGTAGCACCCTGATCCAGCGCGCCAAATCCAGAAGGCTCATCAACGCACCGGCGACATAGGTCAGCGCAGCGGCGCGAAGCACGGTGCGGGCGCCCTTTAAATCATCTTCATGTTGCAAATAGCCGCCTTCGCGCAGGATCGGCAGCGCCTTGTTGAAGGACGCATCATATTCAACCGGCAGCGTGACCAGATGCACGAGCACACGGATCGCCAGCAGGCCGATGCCGAGCGCGACCATGCCGAAGATCGCCGCCGGCGTGCGTGCGATGATGAACAGGAAGGGCGCGGCGATAAAGAAGATCGAGGCGATCCTGTCAGTCACCATGGCGATGCGCACCATGGCCTGGCGGGTGGCAAGGCCACGCTCTTTGCGAAAATGCTGAATGGCGTGGCCGACCTCGTGCGCCGCCACGGCAACCGCCGTCAGGCTGGTGCCGTGATAATTGTCGGCCGATAGGCGCACCGTGCGTGTTTCCGGGTCGTAATGATCGCCCATACCGGGCTTGGTTTCTTCGACTTTCACACCGTCGATGCGGTAATGGTCGACCAGATGTTCGGCCAGTTCTGCGCCTGTGCCGGGAAAGTCCTGTCGGTTATCGCCATGCTTTTTCATCACCTGGCGGACCCAGACGGAAGGGCCGAAAACAAGGGCAAGCAGTGCACCGATGGCTATGATGGCGATTATCGACATGGCGACCATATGGGGTGGGGTGCCTGCCGTTTGTAGTTGCCGCGACACTGCGTGCCGCGGCATTTTTCTGAAAGCGGGTATTGTTAGCCTGTGACGGTGCCGCGCGGCATCTCCTGTGGCATGGTTCTGATGCGGAACAAGGGCAGCAGGAACATCGCGAAGAAGGCGACGTTAAGCACGGCGTTGAAAGGCGCTGCGCTGACCAGCGAAGCGGCGCTGTCGGTGATGAACCAGAGTATCAGCGGCGGCAGGATGAGCCTTTTTGCGAGACCCGGGTTTTCGGGCAGCACGTGCTGGGTGACCTGCCAGATCATCGCGCCCCAGCCGATCATGACACCACCAAGGATGGCGCTGAGCAGCGTGCCGTCATCATTAATGATGCGCGCGGCGGTGTCGAACGGTGCCAGGAAGATGAAGCTGGATACAAAGCGCAGGACAATATCGGTTGTCGGATGAGCGCCGAGCAGGATGATGGCGCCGAAGCCTATGGTGACGGCGGCGGCCAGTTTCAGTTGGAATGATATGGATTGGATTATGGTCTGTGATGTCGACATCATTGCCTCCTTGGTGGATTGACTGGCGCCATGAAGCAATGCCGCAATGCCGTTCGGCAATTACCTGGCAGGTAAGTGCCCGGGCGCGCGGCGCGGTGTAAGCAAGGGGCACAAGGGAGTTGGATCATGCAGCAATTTGGCGACTATCTGCGGCAATGGCGCACGACCCGGCGGATGAGCCAGCTCGATCTCGGCCTGGAGGCCGAAGTGTCGGCGCGGCATATTTCGTTCCTTGAGTCAGGCCGGTCCAAACCAAGCCGGTCGATGGTGTTGCAATTGGCGGAAACGCTTTCGGTGCCGCGTGCGGCGCGCAACACGATGCTAAATGCGGCCGGTTTCCGGGCGCTTTACCAGGAGCGCGGCCTTGCCGACGCCATGATGGCGCCGGTCCGTGCGGCGCTTGATCATCTGCTTGCCGGGCATGACCCTTATCCCGGCTTTGCGATTGACCGGCATTGGAACATCAAAAAGGCGAACCGGATGGGTGCGCAATTGCTCGCCGCCAGTCAGATCCCGCTTGGCGGCAATATGCTCGATGCGCTCATTGATCCGGACAGGATCAAGCCGCTGGTGGAAAATTGGGGCGAGTTGGTGGCTCATATGGTCACGCGGTTGCGCACCGAAAGCGCGCATTTTGGCGGCGATCCGGTGCTGGACGCGGCGATTGCGGCGCTGAGCCGGGATCCGGCGTTGGCCGACTTTGAGCTTGATGAAGAGATGCCGCCGATCGCGCTGACGCATTATCGGCTGGGCGATCAGCGCTTCAGCGTTTTTTCGACCCTGGCACAGTTTGGCAGCGCGGAAGATATTGCGCTGGCGGATTTGCGCATCGAGTTGTTGTTTCCGGCTGATGCCGACACGCGGTCACGTTTTGAAGCGTTGGCGGAAATGATGTCAGTTGAAGAAGTGTCGCAATGACGCAATGATCTTCCTTTAAGTTTGGCGTTTGCCGGGGAGGTCTCATCATGCGTGTTCTTTCAAGTCTGGCTTTATTGGCGCTGACAAGCTCAGCGGTTCTGGCGCAGGAGGCTGCGGATAGTGTGGCGCCGGAAGCGGAAAGCGCGACGGGTGTCGTGGCGCTCAGCGGTGCGGCGCAAGCAGCGTTAGAGGCCAAGGCGGCCGGACAGCCGGTACAAGCGGACAATTGGATGGTGGCGGCGGCCAATCCGCTGGCCGTGGAAGCGGGCGCGCGGGTGCTGCGCGAAGGCGGTACAGCGGCCGATGCGATGGTGGCGGTTCAGGCTGTGCTGGGGCTGGTAGAGCCGCAATCGTCGGGTCTGGGCGGCGGCGCCTTTCTGGTTTGGTATGACGCAGCAAGCGGTGCCGTAACCACGCTCGATGGGCGCGAAACCGCGCCGTTGGAAGCCACACCGCAATTGTTTCAGGATGAAAACGGTGAACCGCTGCGGTTTTTCGATGCCGTTGTCGGCGGGCGATCTGTTGGGACGCCGGGCACGCCACTCTTGATGCAAGAAGCGCATGAACGTTGGGGCACGGCAGATTGGGCATCCTTGTTTACTGAGGCAATCGGTCTGGCGGAAAATGGCTTTGCCGTGTCGCCGCGCCTGGCGTCGTTGGTGGCGGGTGATGCGGAGCGTCTGTCGCGGTTTGAGACGACGCGGAACTATTTTCTGCCCGGCGGTGCGCCGCTTGCCGAGGGCGCGATCCTGACGAACCAGGATTATGCGCAAACGTTGCAGGCGATCGCCGACAATGGCGCGCAGGTTTTTTACGAAGGCGACATTGCCGATGCGATTGTCGACACGGTGCGCCAGGCGCCCGGTAATCCTGGTGTCCTGTCGCAGACCGATATGGCGATCTATCGGGTCAAAGAACGCGACGCGGTCTGTATCGAATATCGAGCGCATGATGTTTGCGGGATGGGGCCACCCTCATCGGGGGCGCTGACCGTCGGGCAAATTCTCGGCATGATCGAGAATTTCGTCATGACGGATTTGGGTCCCGACAATCCGGAAAGCTGGCGTCTGATCGGTGACGCGTCGCGCTTGGCGTTTGCTGACCGTGGTCGTTACATGGCCGATTCCGATTTTGTGCCGGTGCCGGTCAACGGCCTGCTCGACAAAGAGTATTTGAGCGAGCGCGCGATGCAGGTCGATAATGGCACAGGCATGGCGTTGGAGGCTGTTGCGCCGGGCGCGCCTGCCTTTGACCACGCGCAGCTGATCTGGGCGGATGATGAATCACTCGAACTGCCATCGACCAGCCACATCTCGATTGTCGATCAATTCGGCAATGCTTTGTCGATGACGACGACGATCGAAAACGGGTTTGGTTCCCGCGTCATGGTCCGTGGGTTTCTGCTCAATAACGAGCTTACGGAC
>JBCCRB010000295.1:0-4182 GCA_039208465.1 Pseudomonadota bacterium | reverse complement strand
GTGGTACGCTGGCCCGGCCATTTGCGACGCGTATCCTGTTTCCACTTGAGTAAAGCGGCACCCAACGTCGTTAACAGATGCTGAACAATGGCGTTCAAAGTTTAGGCGATTTTTACCCAATTGTGAGCAATGTCGGCGAATACGTTTTGTAGTTGAGCGCTGACCGACTTGTGGCACCTGTTTAACATTACTTGGAAACTGGCCTTGGTATCAACCATGGTTGGCGCCGGTTTGCGCGCGTTTGACATCACCGCGCAGGAGGTGCTCGCCAAAATAGGCCTTACGCCCGAACGAGTTCTGACGCTTCTTCAGCAGGCATTTGACTGGGCGCTGCCGAACATGATCCTCGGGTCGATGATCATCGTGCCGCTGTGGTGCGTGATCTTTATTCTGCGACCGCCGCGCGGTTAGGCATCAGCAAAGGCACGGCGTTTCTGAACGATTGACGCGGTAATCACCCCGATAGTCACCAAGCCGATGAGGATTGTGCACACGGCATTGATTTCCGGTGTGACGCCCAAACGCACCTGACTATAGATTTTCATCGGCAAGGTTGTTGCACCCGGCCCGGATGTGAATGAGGCGATGACCAGATCATCCAGCGACAAGGTGAAAGCGAGCATCCAACCGGCAAACACCGCCGGCAGGATGACCGGCAAGGTGACGCGCATGAAGGCCTCAAGCGGCGCACAGCCGAGATCACGGGCCGCCTCTTCCAGCGATGCGTCGAATGAAACAAGGCGCGACTGCACAACGACCGCTACGTAGCACATGGAAAAGGTTATGTGGGCCAAGGTAACGGTCCAGAAGCCGCGCGCCATCTCAATGGAAACGAACAGCAGCAATAGCGACAGGCCGGTGATTACTTCAGGCATCACCAGCGGCGCGTAGACCATGCCGGTAAAAAGCGTGCGGCCATGAAAGCGCACGAAGCGGATCAGCACGACGGCGGCAAGCGTGCCAAGGACCGTTGCGACCGACGCCGATAGCAGGCCAACGCGGATGGTGACCCACGCCGCATCCAGCAGCCCCTGGTTGTTGAAGAGCTCGACATACCATTTTGTCGAGAAGCCGGCCCATACGGTGACCAGCCGGGACTCATTGAATGAATAAATCACAAGCAGGACGATCGGCAGATACAAGAATGCAAAGCCGATAATGACCGATGTGATGTTGAACCAGCTCCAGCGACCACTCATTTGTCGGCCCCTTGCGCCTTGGCTTGCGCGTTCTGAAACAGGACGATTGGCACGACGAGGATAATGAGCAGGATCATGGCCAGCGCGGACGAGATGGTCCAATCGCCATTGTTGAAGAATTCAGTCCAAAGCACCTTGCCGATCATCAGGGTCTGCGACCCGCCCAGCAGATCCGGGATCACGAACTCGCCGACGGCGGGGATGAAGACCAGCAGGCATCCGGCCAGGATACCGGGCAGCGACAGGCGGAAGGTAATGCGCCAGAACGCCTCGATAGCGTTGCAGCCAAGGTCGCGGGCGGCTTCGACCAATGACAAATCCATGCGCTCCAACTGCGCATAGATCGGCAGCACCATGAAGGGCAGGTAGGAATAAACGATGCCGATATAGACCGCGATATTTGTGTTGAGGATTGCCAGTGGCGTCTCGATGATACCGAGCCAGATCAGGAACTGGTTCAGCAGGCCTTCGGGTTTCAGAATGCCGATCCAGGCGTAAACGCGGATCAAAAATGAAGTCCAGAACGGCAGGATGACCATCATCAGCAGGATTGGCCGCAGCCCTTCGGGCGCTTTTGCCATGCCATAGGCGAGCGGATAGCCGATCGCGAGGGTTAACAGCGTCGAGACAAGGGCGATGAAAACACTGGAAAGATAGGCGTTGCGGTAAAGCGGATCGCCGAACAGGAAAGCGTAGTTTTCAAAGTTCAGTTGACCCAGCTTGTCGAGGAATGTCGGCCAATCATCATCGAAGCTGAATTGCGGCACATAGGGGGGCATGCCAAATTCCAGGACCGACAACGAGATGCGGAATACGAGCACGAACGGCAAAAGGAACAGGCACAGGAGCCAGATATAGGGGATCGCGATAACAAGGCTGTTTCGGATCGCGGCAATCATCGCTTAGCGCTCCAACACGATGCCGCTATCGGGCGCGAAGGAAAGCCAGACGCGTTCTTCATAGCCAATCGGGTCTTCGGTCACCCGCTCGGCGTTGACCATTGAGGCCTTGACGATCTTGCCGCTGTCGAGGCGCACATTGAGGATCGTCATGTCGCCCAGATAGGCAATGTCCCACACTTCGCCTTCAGCGATGTTTGTGGTGCCGGCGGGCCACTTGCGCGCGACCTTGACCTTCTCCGGCCGCACGGCGAACCAGACCTGCTTGTCCTTCGGCAACGGCTCTTCGGTCGCTGCCTTAATCTTAAAGCCGTCAGTCACCATCATCGTGGTGAAGTTTTTCGTCGCGTTGGAAACGGACCCTTCAAACAGGTTCACCGAGCCAATAAAGTCCGCGACATAGCGCGAGCCGGGCGCTTCGTAGATTTCTGCCGGCGTGCCGACCTGTTCGATTATACCCTTGTCCATGACCGCGATGCGGTCCGACATGGTCATCGCTTCTTCCTGATCATGCGTGACGATCATAAAGGTCAGCCCCAATTCCTGTTGCAAATCCATCAGCTCGAACTGGGTTTCTTCGCGCAGTTTCTTGTCGAGCGCACCGAGCGGCTCATCAAGCAAAAGCAATTTCGGTCGGTTGGCCACCGCACGCGCCAGGGCAACACGCTGACGCTGACCGCCGGAAAGCTGATGCGGTTTGCGGTGGGCAAATTCCTCAAGCTTGGTCAGCTTCAGCATGGCACGTACGCGTTCTTCGACGCCGGATTCCGGCATTTTATCGCGGCGCAGGCCGAACGCGATATTGTCGCTCACACTCATGTGCGGAAACAGCGCGTAGGACTGAAACATCATATTAACGGGGCGCTTGTGCGGCGGCACGCCCGCCAGATCCTGTCCGTCGAGCAGGATGCGCCCGGAGGTTGGTTGTTCAAACCCGGCGAGCATACGCAAAAGCGTTGTCTTTCCGCAGCCCGACGGCCCGAGCAGCGAAAAGAACTCGCGTTCATAGACGTTCAAACTCAGATTATCGACTGCGGTGAAGTCGCCGAACCGCTTCGTTACGCCATCAAAGCTGATGTACGGCTTTGTTTCGGGATCGTCCCAAGGTGCAAAGGATCGGCGTATTGAGCCCAGCGACTTCATTTTGTCCCCGCATGTAAAAAACCCCGCCTTTTTTGGAGGCGGGGTCGTTGGTGTTCGTTACTGGCCGGTTTTTACCGTTGTCCAGGCGCGGTTCAAAATCCGCTTTTCACGTGGGTTGTCCGGTGTAACCGTATAAAGCCGAGCCACCGTCTCCTCATCGGGATAGATGGCCGGATCGCCAATTACATCTTCCTCCAGCAAGGGCTTGGAAGCCAGATTGCCATTGGCGTAGTAGACGTAGTTTGATGCCTTCGCCATGACTTCCGGCCGCATGATGTAGTCGAGGAAGATATGGGCTTCCTCTACATTCTGAGCGTCGGCCGGGATCGCCATATTGTCGAACCACATCAGCGCGCCTTCCTGCGGAATGACATATTCCACAGTGACGCCAGCGTCTGCTTCGGCAGCGCGATCACGGGCTTGCAGCACGTCACCTGACCAACCAACTGCCAGGCAAATGTCACCATTGGCCAGCGCATTGATGTATTCAGATGAATGATATTTGCGGACCGTATCGCGTACGGCGAGCATGGCATCCTTGGCGGTGTCGATGCTTGCCTGGTCCTTCAAGTCCGGATCCATGCCGAGCCAGTTCAAGGTAGCCGGCACCATTTCGGCCGGAGCATCGAGATGGAAGATACCGCAGTCCGCGAGCTTCGCGGCGGTTTCCGGATTAAAAACCAGATCCCATGTGTTCATGTTCGCGTCTTCCCCCAGACGCTCCTTGACCATGTCGACGTTCAGGCCGATC
This sequence comes from Pseudomonadota bacterium, assembly GCA_039208465.1. Taxonomy (GTDB): domain Bacteria; phylum Pseudomonadota; class Alphaproteobacteria; order Rhizobiales; family Rhizobiaceae; genus JBCBDX01. The sequence goes on along the minus strand of JBCCRB010000295.1, from coordinate 190 downwards.
CCTGTCGTTCCCCACATATAGTTGATGGCATATTCATTGCCGGGGTCGTAAAGCGCCAGGCGCTCAGAGATGGCCGGATCCATGTTGGCCATGTTCGGCAGTTTAGATTTGTCCAGCTTCTGGAAAACGCCGGCATTGATCTGGTTCGCCAGGAATGTACCGGTCGGGACCACAATGTCATAGCCGGTGC
>JBCCRB010000294.1:0-4189 GCA_039208465.1 Pseudomonadota bacterium | reverse complement strand
GGCAGATCTTTTGAGCGCAGAAACGCGGGATTATAGACCTTGGATTGGTATCGGTTGCCATAGTCACACAGGATCGTCACGATGGTGTGGCCGGGTCCCATTTCCTTGGCAAGCCGGATGGCGCCGGCGATGTTAATGCCGGTTGAGCCACCCATCACCATGCCTTCTTCCTTGGCGAGCGCAAAGACGATGTTCAGCGCTTCAGGGTCACCGATCTGAAAGGCGATGTCAGGGGTAAAACCCTCCAGATTGGCGGTCACGCGGCCTTGGCCGATCCCCTCGGAGATTGAGCCGCCTTCGGCTTTGAACTCGCCGGTCGTGTAAAATGAATAGAGCGCGGCGCCCATCGGGTCGGCAAGGCCGATTTTGACCTCCGGTTTTTTGCCGCGCAGATAGTGCGCGACGCCAGCCAGCGTGCCGCCTGATCCACAGGCGCAGATGAAGCCATCGACTTTGCCGTCCGTGTCAGCCCAGATTTCGGGGCCGGTCGAATCGATATGGGCCTGCCGGTTGATGGGATTATCGAACTGGTTAGCCCAAATCGCGCCATTTGGTTCCGATTCGGCCAGTTGCTCGGCCAATCGGCCCGACAGGCGCACATAATTGTTCGGGTTGCGGTAGGGAACGGCCGGAACTTCAACCAATTCGGCGCCGAGCAGACGCAGCGCGTCTTTCTTCTCCTGGCTCTGGGTTTCGGGAATCACGATCACCGTTCGGTAGCCCAATGCCTTGGCCACCATGGTCATGCCGATCCCGGTATTGCCGGCTGTGCCTTCGACAATCACGCCGCCGGGCTTTAGAAGGCCTTTCTTTTCGGCATCGCGGATAATCCATAGCGCGGCCCGGTCTTTCACCGACTGGCCGGGGTTCAAAAACTCGCATTTGCCGAGGATCGTGCAGCCGGTTTCTTCCGACGCGCGTTTCAGCCGGACAAGCGGTGTGTTGCCGATCAGGTCAATTACGGATTCATGCATTTCGACGCCCACCTCATTTTTCGCCCAAACTATGGTTGACGTCTATCGGCGGCAAGCCATTTACCGCGATGGATATGCGGGTTTGAGGAATAAAATGCCCCCAAGAAGCGATAATCCGACAACAGTTTCACCGGTGATCCAACTTGCCGTCTCTATCGTAACCATGACAGAACGACGACGTGCGCCACAATCGGCGCAGGAGAGAACATGCGAAACGAAAATTTCAGCTCGATGGATTCGCTGCTGAGCGGTTATGTGGCCGGTACGTTGCCGGTGCCCGTTCAGGTGCTGATGGAATCACATCTTGAGCTCTCAAAAGATAATCATGGTTTTGTCGCTGGGCTTGAAGCGGCAGCCGGAGAACAATTGTCCGATCTTGCGCCAACCGCGCTGCGCGATCGTGACAGCGCGCTGGAGGCGATTTTTGCCGCCGAGCCGATGACGCATTCCGTCCAGCACAAGAGCCGTTGTGATGTGATGCCGTCGGCGATGTATGATTTTATCGGCTTCAACGTGGATACGATCCCGTGGAAGACGAAAATGCCAGGCTTCCGCGAATATGATTTGCCGGATGTTGATGGCTGTCACGTCTCCATGTTCTGGATCAAGCCGGGCCGTACCGTGCCTGCTCACACGCACGAAGGTGTTGAGCTGTCGCTGATCATCGATGGCGCGTTTCATGACACACGCGGGCGGTTTGGCCGCGGTGATATTTCGATTGCCGATGACAGTGTTGACCACCGTCCGACGGCCGAAGCTGATCGCCCGTGCATCGGCTTTGCGGTGTGCGATGGCGCGTTGCGGTTGACAGGACCGCTGCATCAACGGCTCGGCGATATTATTTCAGGTTAAACCACTTCCAAGGCAACCAATCAGGCCCTCGCTGCGTAACACCAGCGAGGGCTTTTTCTTTGGCCCAGCAGGAGCATAATGATGGATTTGTACCGGATTACCCCCGGCGACGGTGTTGTTTGGATTACGGGCGCGAGCGCCGGCATTGGCCGGGAATTGGCGTTGCAGATGGCGACGCGTGGTTACAAGGTTGTAGCGTCGGCCCGCGGACAAGAAAAACTGCAATCGCTTGTGGCGCTTGGCGGTGGCAATATTCATGCGATGGCCGGTGATGTGACCGACAGCGCGGGTATGCAGAAGATCGTCGACGATATTGAGGCCGAGCACGGACCGATCAGGCTCGCCATCTTCAATGCGGGCAATTACTGGCCGACACGCGGCGAGGCGATGGATCTGGGTGCCTACCGCAAAAACTATGAGGTCAATGTTTTCGGCGTGCTCAACGGGCTTGTGCCGGTGGTCGAGAAAATGAAACAGCATGGCAAGGGCCAGATTGCACTGGTTGGCTCTGTGTCCGGCTATACCGGATTGCCGGCTGCTTCAGCCTATGGTGCGTGCAAGGCCGCGATCAACAATATGGCTGAGTCGCTGAAGTTCGACTTCGACAAGATGAACATCCGCATGCAGGTACTCAATCCAGGCTTCATCGACACGCCACTGACGGAAAAGAATGACTTTGAGATGCCCTATCTGATGCCCGTCGACAAAGCGGTCGACCGGATGATTATGGGCATGGAAAACGGTCCGTTTGAGATCTCGTTCCCGCGCCGCTTTACCTGGCAGCTCAAAATATTGCGGCTGCTGCCGCATGCCTGGTATTTCTGGATCATGAAACGGGCGACCGGGTGGGGCAAACGCCCGCTCGATTTTGGCGAGACACAGGAAGCAATGGCGACGCGGGTCGAATAGAGGCGCGTCAGGCGGCTTCGATTTTAACCCGCAGTGCCCGCTGGTCTTCTTCGTTGAGCGGGAAGTTCCAGACCAGCGCGATGGCGCAAATCTTCAGGACGATCGGGATCCAGCCATAGATGATGGCGAGCGAAAACAGCGCGTCGGCATCCTGGGTTGGGCCTGCGCCCGCTTGAAAGCCAAAAAGATCGAGCAGCGGGAACGCGATGCCGACGCCGAGCGCCAGGGACAGTTTTGTGGCCAGGCTCCAGGCCGCGAAATAAAGCCCTGAGCGCTGTTCGCCGGAACTTGCCGTGTCCACGTCGATCACATCAGCCTGGATTGCTGGCGGGATGGACAGGTCGAAACCGACAATGAAACCCGTTACGGCGCAGATGATCGCGTAGGGCAGGACATCGCCTTGGCCGAGCAAGGTGACTGGCGCAAAAGCGAGAACCGCGCAGCACATGCCGATGGACCAGGCCCGATGCTTGCCTATTTTGCGCGATGCCCAGCCTGCGACCGGAACACCGGCGATCGCGCACAGGAAGTAAAGAAAGAGGAGCGGGCCGCGCAGGTCAGGTTCGCCGATAATGTCGGAGACAAAATACAAAAAGAGCGTGGCCGGTATCCCGTTCGCCAGGCCGTTGAGGAAAAACGCACCGAGCAAGCGCAGGAAGGGCTTGTTGGCCAACAAAAACCCCCAACCATCACGCAACGATATCGCTTGCCTTGTGTATTCGCCCGGTTCCGGCAGGCGTAAAATGGTGAAAGCGGCGATGATGGGCAGGCTGACCGCGACCGCATAGCCCAACAGGGCCAAGCCGTGCAGCGCTTCCGGGTCGGTGATCTGGAGGGAAAAGGGCAGGGCGATGGCAATTAAGGTGCCGACCAAAGTCATGGCTTCGCGCCATCCGGCAACGGTCGAGCGGGTTCGATAGTCGCTTGCCAGTTCAGCACCCCAGGCAAAGAAGGGGATAACGGTCGCGGTGTAGCCGACCGTCAGCAACATGCCCCAGGCCGCCAGGTAAAGCGCTGTCGCATCGCTTGGCGGATTGAAGATCATAAACGCAGACAGCGCGGTCACCGGCACGGCCAACGCCATCAGGGTGCGGCGCCGACCGAAGCTTGGCCGCCATTTGTCGGCGACAAAGCCGATCAGCGGATCGTTGACGGCATCAAAGATGCGCACCGCCAGCAAGGCGGCACCGACGGCCGCCAGCGGCAGGCCGAGTGTCTCGGTATAAAAGGTCGGCACGAGAATATAGAGGGGCAGGGTCAGCGCTGCGAGCGGGATCGCCGGCAAGGCATAGGTGGCGATGCGCGCCAAGTTCGGTTGTGTTGACTGCTGCGCAGACATGCTGGCCCTCAAATTGGTTCGTCAAACGACCCAATCGAGATCAGCTGGCCGTCACATGCATGTACGCAAAATCACTTCTGATAGATGATTTGGCGCACATCAATAAATTCAGTGC
>JBCCRB010000293.1:0-4220 GCA_039208465.1 Pseudomonadota bacterium | reverse complement strand
CTCCCCTTTGAGCGTATCCTGCTCCAATCTAAACAGGATACGCTTTAGACAAATGAGGGCCGGTAGACGCCGGCCCCCATGAACGATGTTGTTGCCGGGCTTAACCCCAGCAGAGGTTGGTGCCTTCTTCCACAGAAATGGAATCGACGCCGTCAGCCGGTGCATCGGTCACAAGTGCCACGCCTGTGTCAAAGAAGTCTTTGCCCGGTGTTGCTGCCGGCAATGTGCCATCGGCCGCAAACTGCGCAATTGCTTCAATGCCGAGCGATGCCATCAGCAGCGGGTATTGCTGCGATGTGGCGCCGATTACGCCATCGGCGACGTTTTGTACGCCTGGACAACCGCCATCAACGGAAACGATCAGCACATCGTTTTCACGGCCGATTGCTTTGAGTGCCTCATAGGCACCTGCGGCGGCTGGCTCGTTGATGGTGTGGACGACATTGATCGTCGGATCTTGCGCCAAAAGGTTTTCCATGGCGCGGCGTCCGCCTTCTTCATTACCCTGGGTGACATCGGAGCCGACAATGCGCGGATCGCTCTCATCGCCGATCACATTGGGATCGGCCAGATCAATACCGAAGCCCTGCAGGAATCCCTGGTTGCGCAGCACATCAACGGTCGGTTGGCTGACGGCCAGGTCAAGCGTTGCAATGCGGGCATTGGCGGTGTCGTCGCCCAGGGTTGCCGCGGCCCACTTGCCGATCAGTTCACCGGCCAGGAAGTTGTCCGTGGCAAAGGTCATGTCGGCTGAATCGATCGGCTCCAACGGGGTGTCAAGCGCGATCACCAAAATGCCGGCATCGCGTGCCTGTTGCACCGCCGGGACGATGGATGACGTGTCAGAGGCAGTGATCAGGATCCCTGATGCGCCGTCTGCGATGCAAGTTTCGATAGCGGCAACCTGGGTTTCGTGGTCGCCGTCAACCTGACCGGCATAGGAGTTCAGCGTGATGCCAAGCTCTTCGGCCTTGGCGGTCGCGCCTTCCCGCATTTTTACGAAGAACGGGTTCGTATCCGTTTTGGTGATCAGGCATGCGGAGACCGCATGGCTGGCAGCCTGTGCCGGGGTAAAGGAAGCGATGGACGCAACTAGGGCGCCCGCCGCAGCGGCGAGAATTGTTTTTTTCATGATATTCCTCCCAAGGGCCGTTAACGGCCGGACTATATGTGACCATCGTTCCGGATGGCTGGCAACAGCAAAACGACAAACGATCGGTGAGTCAATAACTAAATCAACTTGATTTAGTTAGTAGACCTGTCATGCTTGAACCGGTCTGGGGAGGGCCTTCAGTGGTGAGCGACGAGCGCAAATACCCGGTTGCACTGCGCGGCTTGCGGCAGCCGGTCGGGGCAAGCCAGCGCGGTGCGCGGCGGCATAATGAAAGGCTTGTGCTGTCACAGCTTCACCAACACCGGTCGCTTTCCAAGGCTGAGCTTGCGCGCAGTACCGGCCTTTCCGCACAAGCCATTTCGATGATCATTCGTGGCCTTGAGGCGGACGGGTTGATCGCGCGCGGCGAGATTACCCGCGGGCGGATCGGACAACCGTCCACGCCGATGGCACTTGATCCGGATGGTGCTTATTCCGTTGGGCTTAGGGTTGGCCGGCGCTCGTCGGATCTCGTGCTTATGGATTTTGTCGGCATGGTGCGTGAGCGGATCAAGGTCACCTATCCCTATCCTACGCCCGAGCGCGTGATGGCGTTTGTCGGGCAGAAATTGCCGCTTTTGTGCGACGGCGTTGAGCGGGAGCGCGTCGAGGGCGTCGGCATTGGTGCGCCTTTTCAACTTTACAATTGGCTAGACCGGCTGGGTGCGCCAGCATCGGAAATGTCGGCGTGGCGCGATTTTGATCTTGCCGATGCGGTGCAGGTGCAAACCGGGTTTGCAACAGCGCTCGTCAATGACGCGACCTGCGCCTGCATTGCCGAACACAGTATTGGGGCAGGGCGAGCGTGTGATGATTATGCCTATTTCTTCATTGGCTCGTTCATTGGCGGCGGTGTTGTCATGAACGCTGCCGTGCAGACCGGACCGCAGGGCAATGCCGGTGCCTTTGGATCGCTTGCAGGGAATGGACCAGGCGGCTCGGCTGAGCAACTCATCGGCAATGCGTCCATCTATCTTCTGGAAGAGGCGCTTGAAAAAGCGGGCCATGACGCCCAATCGATCTGGCGCAATGACGATGATTGGTCGTCATTTGAGCCGCATCTATCGGCGTGGGTATCGAGCACGGCAGCGGCTATGGTGCATGCCTGCCTCAATATTTGCGCTGTTTTCGATTTTCCCACCATCGTCGTCGATGGCGCCTTTCCCGATCATGTTCGCCGTGCCCTGGTGGGGCAGATGAATGACGCCATCGGTCAACAGCGCACCGATGGCATTCTCGTGCCGCAGATCATTGCCGGCAAGGTCGGCGCTGATGCGCGGGCGATCGGCGCTGCCATGTTGCCGATCCACACAAGATACTTTTTGGACTGGCCACGCGGCGCGTGAAATCTTATCCGCCGCGCCGCCACATGGTGACCGGTGTGCCGTCGGAAAGCTGGCCTGAGAAGTAATTGATGCCGTCCCGGTTTAAAGTGGCCAGGGCGGTGCGCCGATCTTTGGCAACAAGCGTCAGTGTCGTGTTGTAGCCGGTGAATGTGCGGCCGCCGAGCGTCCAGCGCGCGGCGCCGGCAAGCAGTGTCGTGCAGTCGTTTTTCTTGATGCCACCCTGTGTTGCTTCAGCGCCTTGCAGGCTGACACCGGCTGAAATCTCGATTGTGCAGCCGCAATCCGGTGCTCCATTGGTCAGTGTCCAATTGCCATCAAGATCCTGTTCGGAGCGGATTGCCTGGCGCGCCAAGCCGCCACTGATCGCACCGCCGAGCCCACCGCCTGCACGCGCGCCGATGTTAGCGATGAGGTTCCGACCGATGTTTCGGCCGACATTCTTGCCGACGGCGTTCTGCGCGAAATCGGCGCCTTTTTCCGGTTTTGGCGGCGGGCCGCCGGCGACAATGACGGGGCATGAAGCCAACGCAGTGGCATCGGTCGCGGCGACCTGCAGCGCTTGCGTTTCGGCCGCGTCGCCTTGCGCTGTCGCGGCAGCGTCATTGTTCTCTGTGATTGTGTCGGCTGCTGCGACTTCCGGTGATACGATTTGTGTGACGTCGTCTGATTGCGTTGCCGAGCATGCCGTCATCAACGGTAAGACGACAAAAAAGGCCATAGCGCTGCCGCCACGAAAACTCATGGTACCCATACCAATCCCCCTTTATTATCCGGCGAAAGGTATCAGATCGTGGTTTTCATCAAACTCGCCTTTGGTGTAACGGCGTGTTGACGGCCTATTCGATGATCCCCAGACGCAAACCAACACCCACGGCGTGGGCCCGGTTCTGAGCACTCAGCTTGTGGCAAACCTGCGTCAGATAGCGGTTTACCGTGTGCTCCGACAGGTTGAGGATGGCAGCGATTTCGTTGCTCGTCTTGCCGATGGCGGTCAGTTCCAACGCTTCACGCTCGCGCTCGGTCAGGCTGGCAGGGACCTTTTTTTCCGGTGTGATCGCCATGTGAAGGTGTTCGAATATCTGGGTTGCATGGAGTGCCAAGGCGCCAAGCTCGTCGCGGTCCAGTGGGCTTCGCGATCCAGTAAACGAGACCACCCCGCGGGTGCCGTCGGGCGCGTGGGTGGGAAAGTGTACGCCGCGTTTGATGTTGAATTGGAGAAACAAGTGCGCTTCGTCGGACAGTGGTTCCGGCGCGCCATTTGCAGGACACGGCTCGGCTTCCCAGTAAACGGGCTGCGATGTTGCCCTGATTCTCTTGATGACGGGGCTGGTTTCAAACAGGTTTTCGCGGTCATAAGCGTGAATGAGATCGGGTGGCCAATTCGTCATGATGGACGCGGAGCTCAAACTGCCTGCGCGGGTTTGGGACAGCTCAATTATTGAAAAGAAATCAAAGTCATAGCTTGAAGACAGCTCGCGAAGTAATCGAAAGATATCATACCCGGTTTGCGCGCTCTCTATTCTGTCTTCAATCTCGAATTGACGTACCATTACTGTGTTTTGCCCCGTCGGAGACATGCCTTTTCTCCCATTGCCCTTTTGCCCTGGGAGGCAGATTATGTTTTTTACCTTCTTCGTCAATGCTTCCGACTATTCTATACAGAGTAAGCAGGCCTTCATCCTCTGTTCGTTCCAGTTGAAACAGCCAGTCGCTCCTGCCTG
>JBCCRB010000292.1:0-4234 GCA_039208465.1 Pseudomonadota bacterium | reverse complement strand
GGTTGGCAGACAAGCCGATGCCATAACGGCTTGACCGTCGATTTCATCACCGGTGAAAACACGCACCTTACCGGTTTGAACACTGGTCGCAGAGATGAAGCATTTGAAAGCACGACAATGCGTAACATTGTCGAAATCGATGACATCGGCCACAACGTCACGCAGCGGATTGAGATCCAGCGGATTGGTGTCATAGGGCGAAAACACGCGCGACATCAGGTCGTAGAACCGAAATGTAGGCGAGTTCTCAAATGAAAAATTGCCGAACCACACATCCCAAGGCGTACGCTGGATCGGCGAGAACATACCTTTGCGCGCGACCGCATGCCAGAATATGTCTAGCCGTTCGCGTGCGCCGTCACGACCGCCACGCGTCCAGCCATCGGCCAGCGCCACCGCATTCATAGCGCCAGCGCTTGTGCCCGACACGGCTTCAAATGAAATGCGGCCATCTTCCAACAATGCATCGAGCACGCCCCATGTAAAAGCGCCATGCGATCCACCACCCTGCAGCGCAAGATTGATGCGTTTTTCGGTCAGATGACCATTGGACTTTTTTGCCATGCCGCTCGCTTCTGTCGCTAAAGGGCCGTCCAGCCGCCATCAACCGAAATGGCGGTCCCGGTAATCTGGCTGGCCGCATCTGAACACAAAAACACCGTTGTCGCCCCCATCTGCTCAACCGACGCAAATTCCCGTGTCGGCTGGCGGGTCAACATCACCTTGTCGAGAACTTCTTCCCGATCCATCCCATGCGCTTTCATCTGGTCTTCAATTTGACCTTCAACCAATGGCGTCAAAACATAACCCGGGCACAGCGCATTGCAGGTCGCGTTGATCTTCGCCTCTGCAAACTCCAGCGCGATGACCTTGGAAAGTCCGACCACACCGTGCTTGGCTGCCACATAAGCCGCTTTGTAAGGCGAGGCGGTCAGCCCGTGCGCGGAAGCCACATTGACGATACGGCCCCAACCATTCTTCTTCATGATCGGCACAGCGACAGCGCAGGTGTTAAACGCTGATGACATGTTGATCGCGATGATCGCATCCCATTTTTCGACCGGAAATTCCTCGATCGGCGCCACATATTGAATGCCGGCATTGTTGACCAAAATGTCGACAGAACCGAAACGGTCGACTGCCTTTTCAATGAGCATGCGCGACTGATCGGCCGACGACAGATCCGCCGAGATATAGACCGTTTCATTGCCATGTTCCTTGGCAATTTCTGCCGCCAGCGCATGATCCTCGTCATTGTCGGAATAGGAATTGATCGCCACATTGTGGCCTTCAGCGGCAAGCGCACGAGCGATGCCCAAACCTATCCCGGAGTTTGATCCGGTAATCACCGCAGTTTTCTTGTCAGCCATGATGGTTCCCCTTATGCGTTCCGATGAACAAGGCCGCTTGTGTTGCGGCGCAACATAAACAGGGCAGCCGACTTTGTCATCCGCAGATCACGGGCCAGTGTCAAAAAGGAAAACAACCGATGTTGAGAGTGTACGGATATGCCGGTTGCACGACCGTCAAAAAGGCGCGCGACTGGGCAACGCAAAACGGCATTAAGCACAGCTATGCCCATTTCAACAAAGTGGACGGGCTTGCAGCCGAATTGAAACAATGGGTCGACGTCGCCGGCATCGACGCTGTTTTCAACGCCAAGGCCCAAACACTAAAGAAAATGGACGAGGCCGAACGTGACACGATCATGGCCTCAACCGAGAACAAGATGGAGGCCATGCTCGCCGATCCGCGTTTGATCAAACGGCCTGTTGGCACAGACGGGACACATGTCCTAACCGGCTTCGCCGAAGATGATTGGCACGCCACCTTTGCTTGAATGAACGCCCTACTCATTATAACTGGTTGGGCGACTGCATTTTGAGAGACCGATGACAAGCCAAAGCGTCAATTACATTGGACACATCTACCCGCGCCGGAAGTCGGTTCCGGTCGATGTTGGCGGCGTGACCGTTGGCGGCGATGCACCCGTGGTCGTTCAATCCATGACCAACACGGATACCGCCGATATCGACGCAACCGTCAAACAAGTCGCTGACCTACACCAGGCCGGTTCGGAAGTTGTGCGCATCACGGTCGATCGCGATGAGAGCGCAGCGGCGGTGCCAAAAATCCGCGAGCGATTAGAGCGTCTCGGTCTTGATGTGCCACTGGTCGGAGATTTTCACTATATCGGCCACAAATTGCTAGCCGATCACCCGGCATGCGCCGAAGCGCTCGCGAAATACCGGATCAATCCAGGCAATGTCGGCTTTCGCAACAAGCGTGACACGCAATTTATCGACATCATCGAAATGGCAATTCGCTACGACAAGCCCGTGCGGATCGGTGTCAATTGGGGATCACTCGACCAGGAATTGCTGACCCGGCTGATGGATGAAAACCAGGAAAACGGGTCACCGCTTTCGGCCGCGCAAGTTATGCGTGAAACCATTATCCAATCGGCTTTACTGTCAGCGGAGTTAGCCGAAAAAACCGGTCTGCCCCGCAACAAGATCCTTCTGTCAGCAAAAGTCAGTCAAGTTCAGGATCTGATCGGCGTCTATACCGATCTGGCGGCCCGGTGTGACTATGCGCTGCATCTGGGTTTAACCGAGGCCGGCATGGGCTCGAAGGGGATCGTGGCTTCCTCGGCGGCACTAGCGGTTTTGCTACAGCAGGGCATTGGCGACACGATCCGTATTTCTCTGACCCCGGAACCAAATGGCGACCGGCGCAAAGAAGTCCAAGTGGCGCAGGAATTATTGCAAACCATGGGTTTTCGCCAATTCCTACCTGTTGTCGCCGCATGTCCGGGCTGCGGTCGCACCACGTCGACGGTGTTCCAGGAATTGGCCCGCAAAATTGAAGATGATCTGCGCAAAAACATGCCGGTTTGGCGAGAACAATATCCGGGCGTTGAGAATTTGAAGGTCGCTGTGATGGGCTGCATCGTCAATGGACCGGGCGAATCCAAACATGCCGATATTGGCGTTTCCCTGCCCGGCACCGGCGAGACCCCGGCAGCGCCGGTCTATATCGACGGCAAAAAGGCCGCCACTTTGCGTGGCGATAACATCGCCGGTGAGTTTGAAGCGATGGTCAAACAATATATCGACCAGCGTTATGGCCAAAACGCCAAGCATGATGCTGCTTAAGCTAGCGTGGCGAGCGAGCCTTTTCGCAGTTAGTTTCGCTTGCGTGCCAAACGCGGTTCAAGCGCAGTCCTTCGGCATTACAGCCATGAAAACCCCGCGCCAAATCTGCCGCCTGATCGAAAATGAAGCGCGCAAAAACGGCTTGCCACCTGCCTATTTTGCGCGGCTTTTATGGGCCGAAAGCAAACTCAATCCCGATCTAGCCACGCCGGACGGCGATTTGGGCATTGCGCAATTTTCGCAGCAATTGGCTGAGGAAAGGCAGCTCGAAGACCCGCTCGATCCAAGACAGGCAATCCCCGAAGCAGCAGAATATCTGGCGTTTCTAAGGGTCAAATTCGGTAATCTGGGTCTTGCCGCAGCCGCCTATGACGCCGGAGAGAACGCGGTGGAGCAATGGCTCGTCGGCGAGGAAACCCTAGCCCCTCAAACGCAGGATTATGTGTCAGCGATCACAGGTGAAGCGATCAATGAGTTCCGCCAACGGCGCAGAACCATCGCCGCCAAACCGCTTGAAGCCGACGTGCCATTTGCACGCGCCTGCCGTAATCTGGCCGGCGAAGTGACAGATCAAGACATGAGCAATTTGCTCGACAGCCCCTGGGCCATCCAAATCGCGGGTCATTTCGACCGCGATATCGCGGCGCAAAAATGGGAAGCGATCAAACAGGAAAATCAGGACTTGGTAAGCGATCACCCGGTCGCCATTGGTCGGGTTAAGACATCGATCGGCCGCAATGGGATGTTTGCGGTGCGCATTGGGTTCGATAGCCGCAAAAGCGCCAACACGCTCTGTCAATCCCTGCGCACACGTGGAACCGCCTGCATCGTGACAAAAAATTGACCGTCAATAAGCACGCTCAGCGGCAAACCGAGCGGCAGCCCGCAAAATGTCGGCTTTTTCTCCAAACGGCCGCAAAGCGTCATCAGCTCGACCGACAAGTTTTTGCAGATGGTCACGCGCCCAAGATTCTCCATAAAGCGCGATATGTGTCTTTTTCCCGGCCTTGACATCCTTGCCGGCTGTTTTGCCAAGGGCACCGGAACTGGCGGTCACATCCAGTAGATCATCGGCG
>JBCCRB010000291.1:0-4255 GCA_039208465.1 Pseudomonadota bacterium | reverse complement strand
GTATTCGAACCGGACGATTACAGGTTATTCGTTAAGTCGGAGGATTTCCTCTGGACCGTGCGCTGTCACCTCCATTTTGAAACCGGCAGGCCCGAGGAACGGCTTGCCTTTGATTTGCAACGTGCCCTTGCCCGGCGCCTGAACTATCAAAACCACAATAATCTGGAGGATGTGGAACGGTTCATGAAGCACTATTTCCTGGTCACCAAAAATGTTGGTGACCTGACGCGTATTTTGTGCGCGGTGCTAGAAGACCAGGAAATCAAACAAGCGCCGACCCTATCCAGCCTTTTGGCGGCATTGCCGTTTACCAGCGCGGGAAAGACAACGCTGCGCGGTATCAAGGATTTCATCGCCGATCGTCAACGGATTAATGTTGCCGATGACAGTGTCTTTGAGAAAGACCCGGTCAATTTGATCCGGATGTTTCATATCGCCGAGCGCTTTGGCCTCGAATATCATCCCCATGCGCTGAAGCTTGCCCGGGCTTCGCTGAACCGGATCGACAAATCGGTGCGCGAGGATGTCAATGCGAACCAATTGTTCATGAGCCTTTTGACATCGCGGAATGATCCGGAGATCAATCTACGGCGGATGAACGAGGTCGGCGTGCTGGGCCGGTTCATTCCCGATTTCGGCAAGATCGTCGCCATGATGCAGTTCAACATGTATCATTATTACACCGTTGATGAGCATCTAATCCAAACCATCGGCACGTTGGCGAAAATTGAATCCGGCGTTTTGGCCGAAGAGCATCCATTGGCGTCGGAACTGATCCCGACCCTGTCTGAGGAAGACCGGCAGATCGCCTTTGTTGCGCTCTTGCTGCACGATATTGCCAAGGGGCGGCCACAGGATCATTCGATTGCTGGCGCTGCCGTTGCACGTAAATTGTGCCCGCGGCTGGGTATGAGCCCGGACCAGGTCGACATGGTCGAGTGGTTGGTCAAAGAGCATTTGACGATGAGCATGGTGGCGCAGGGCCGCGATCTTTCGGACCGAAAGACAATCGAAGATTTTGCTGCCGTCGTCCATTCCACACGGCGCCTGCGCCTTCTCTTGATTTTGACTGTTTGCGATATTCGCGCAGTGGGCCCCGGCGTGTGGAACGGATGGAAAGGGCAATTGCTACGCACACTTTACAGCGAAACCGAACTTGCGCTGACGGGCGGATTTTCGCCGACCAGCCGGCGAGAACGGGTACGCATTATCCGCGAGCAATTGGTTCAGCAATTGGATCATTGGCCCGGTGATCAGGCGGTGCGATACGCCGCGCTGCATTATGACAATTACCTGCTGACGGTCTCGCCGGAAGACCAGGTGCGCCACGCCGAGTTTATCCGCGAAACCGATCAGGCCGGCGCGCCGCTAGCCACCATGGTGGCGACTAATTCTTTCCAAGCAATCACAGAGATTATTGTCCTGGCACAAGACCATCCGCGATTGCTTTCGGTCATCGCGGCCGCTTGTTCACGTTCGGGCGCGGAAATCGACAGCGCGCAGATCTTTACGACCTCCGATGGGCGGGCGCTGGATGTGATCCGCATTACTCGCGCATTTGATGATGATGAGGACGAACTGCGTCGGGCCCGCACGATCGGGAAGAATATTGAAGACATGCTGCTTGGTAAATTGGCGACGCCATCCAATCCAAGTCGACCGCACCAAAGGCGCAAACTGCCGAAAGCGTTTCGTGTTACGCCTAATGTGGTGATCGACAATTCGCTGTCGAACATCTTCACCGTGATTGAGGTTGAAGGGCTGGACAGACCGGCCTTGCTATCGGACCTGACGGACACGATTTCCGGGCTGCATCTCGATATCCGCTCGGCGCATGTCACCACCTATGGTGAGAAAATCATCGACAGCTTTTACGTCACGGACCTCGTGGGGCAGAAGATCATTGATCCAAGTCGCCAGGCCCGCATACGCAAAGCGTTGATGCGTTTGATGGAGGATAGGGGCGACAAGGGTAGCAAGGCCGCATGAGCTTATTGGCCAAGTTTGCAAGCGTTGGAGCCGCCACCTCTGCCAGCCGGGTCCTTGGCTTTGTCCGCGAAGCCATGATCGCCGCGATCCTCGGTGCTGGCCCGGTGGCCGATGCGTTTTATGCCGCCTTCCGGTTTCCCAATCTGTTTCGGCGCCTGTTTGCCGAAGGGGCGTTCAACTCAGCGTTCGTGCCCTTATTTGCTAAGGAAGTGGAGAGCCAAGGCAAAGAAGCGGCTGCAGAATTTGCTGGTGATGTTTTTTCGGCGCTTTTTGCGGTGCTGCTTGTGCTTACGCTCGGCGCCATTATCTTCATGCCGGCGCTTGTCTCGACCATTATCGCGCCCGGGTTTACCGACACGCCAGACAAATTCACGCTGACGACCGAGCTAGCGCAGATCATGTTTCCTTATCTGGCGGCGATGTCGATCGTGGCGATGCTGTCTGGCATTTTAAACTCGTTCCGATCCTACTTTATCGCGGCCATTGCACCGGTTGCGCTGAACGTTGCGATGATCGGTGCGTTGGCGGCGAGCGCCTGGTTTGACCTGCCGGCGCGACAAACAGGTTATGCGCTTGCCGGTGCAGTCATTGTCGCCGGGCTGCTGCAATTGGCGATCCTCATCTTTGGGCTATACCGGGTTGGCTTCCAGTTTCGTCCAAGGCGGCCGAAATTGTCGCCGAAAGTGCGGCGCTTGCTCGTGCTTGCAGCGCCTGCCGCGCTGACCGGCGGTATTGTGCAAATCAATATCGTCATCGGGCAGATCATCGCTTCGCAGCAGGACAAGGCGATCTCATGGCTCAGTTTTGCCGATCGCATCTATCAATTGCCGCTCGGCATTGTCGGGATTGCCATCGGTGTTGTGTTGTTGCCCGAATTGGCGCGGGCGCTATCAGCGGGCGACAAAAGCGAAGCGCACCAGTTGCAGAACAAGAGCCTTGAGTTCGGCATGGGCCTGACGCTCCCGGCGGCAGCGGCGCTCTTCATTATCCCCGGCCCCATCGTGGCGGTACTCTATGAGCGGGGCGCGTTTTTACCTGAGACAACAGTGGCCACCGCTGCCGCGCTTTCTGCGTTTGCGATTGGCCTTCCTTCCTTTGTTCTGATCAAGGTTCTCCAGCCAGCCTTTTTCGCCCGCGAAGACATGCGCACGCCCATGTGGTTTTCGCTGGTATCCCTGGTGGTCAATGTGGCTGCCAGCCTGTTGATGTTCCCCTATTTCGGCCATGTGGGCATCGCGCTGGCAACGAGCCTTGCCGGTTGGGCCAATGCGGTCCTGCTGATGTATGCGCTTTATCAACGACGTGATTTTTCGCTGGAACCCGCGACGGTGAAGCGCCTGGCAATGATCACTGTTGCGACCGGCGTCATGGCCGGCTTTTTGCTGGGTTATGATTGGCTGACCGGCGAAATGTTTGCCGATGGCGGCTTGCTGCTCCGCTTGCCGCTTCTGGCTGCGGCGGTTGTTCTGGGTGGCGCCCTCTATGGATGTGTGGCGCTTGCCACGGGCGGGGTTGACCGAAAAATGCTGGCATCGGCGCTTCGGCGGAACCGACAAGCGCCTTGAACCTGAGCGCGTGCCCTGCCATAAGCCGCGCGTCACTCCCGAGATCACAGTTTCCATGTCTGAAAACCATTTCCATCCGCGGGTCTTCTCCGGCGTTCAGCCCACCGGCAATCTGACGCTGGGCAATTATCTAGGCGCGATCAAGAAGTTCGTGGCGCTGCAGGAAAGCAGCGATTGCATCTATTGCGTCGTTGATTTGCACGCGATCACGGTTCCGCAGGACCCGGAGGCCTTGCGCGCAGCAACCCGCGATGTGACTGCGGCTTATATTGCCAGCGGAATCGATCCGCAGAAGCACATTGTGTTTAACCAGAGCCGCGTGCGCGAGCATTCAGAGCTGGCCTGGATTTTCAATTGCGTGGCCCGAATGGGTTGGCTGAACCGGATGACGCAGTTCAAGGAAAAGGCTGGCAAGGATCGCGAAAACGCGTCCGTTGGGCTATTTGCCTATCCAACCTTGATGGCCGCCGACATTTTGCTCTATCGCGCGACACATGTGCCGGTCGGCGATGACCAAAAGCAGCATTTGGAGCTAACGCGGGATATTGCGCAGAAGTTCAACAATGATTTTTCCACGCGGATCAACGCGATGGGGATCGGTGTCGAAATGGAGATCGGCCGCGAAACCGTGAGCGGCTATTTTCCGCTGACCGAGCCGATCATTGAGGGCCCGGCGACGCGGATTATGAGCCTGCGCGACG
>JBCCRB010000290.1:0-4258 GCA_039208465.1 Pseudomonadota bacterium | reverse complement strand
TCAACAGCTTCAAACTGGATGTCGACATCATTGGCGGCACCACGGGGCTGCTGTTCCTGCCGACCATCCAGAACTATGAGACGGCGCTGTGCGACATTCTCTGGTACGAGCCGGACCATCTTGATTTCTGCGCGCTGAAATTCGGCGGGGCATTCATCAACTCGATCATCATCGCCCTGATCTCAACCATCCTGACGCTGGTGATCGGCTGTATGGCCGCCTATGCCCTGGTGCGCTTTCGGTTCATGGGCCGCGACACGATCTCCTTGAGCACCTTGATGGTGCGCATGGTCCCGCCTGCGGTGCTGCTCGTGCCGGTTTTCGGTCTGTGGAACAATGAGTTCTGCCTTGATCGTGACGGGCTGATCGGCGGCTGGATCCGCGAGACCTTTGGCGGGCGTGGTGACGTCTGCCTGGCGGGCACCCATTCCGGCATCATCCTGATCTATGTCGCGATGAATTTGCCCTTCGTGATCTGGATCCTGCAGAGCTTCATTGTTCAAGTCCCGCGCTCGCTTGAAGAAAGCGCGCGCGTCGACGGGGCGGGGCCATTTCAGGTATTCTTCCGCATCGTGCTGCCGCTTATTCAACCAGGCCTGGCAGCTGCCGCGATTTTTACCTTCCGGATCGCATGGAATGAGTATCTGCTGGCTTCCGCCCTGTCGGATCGTGACACCAAAACGGTACCAATCCTGATCGTCAACAATATGAGCGAGTTCAACGTGGAGTGGGGTGTGATCTTCGCCACCGGTATGCTGCTGTCCATCCCGCCGCTCATATTCACACTGTTTGCATCCCGCCAGATCATCTCCGGCATGACCGCCGGCGCGGTGAAGGGATAGTTGGAGTAGAAAATGAGTAAGATCGCAATTGTCACCGGTGGGGGCGGCGGTATCGGACGGGCTGTGGCCATTGCATTGAGCAAGGCCGGTTGGACCTGCGTGGTCGCTGGTCGCACGCAAAAAAGCCTGGATGAGACCGTCGCGCAATTGGCGACAACGGGTCTTGGCATCACCTGCGATGTCAGCAGCGTAGCAGACGTCGACCAAATGTTCGCCAAAACGGTCGAGCAATTCGGCCAGGTCGACCTCCTGTTCAACAATGCCGGGATTGCGGCTCCGGCCATGCCCGTCGACGAACTCGATCCCAAGATCTGGGATGACCTCATGGCGATCAACGTCAATGGCGCCTTTTATTGTGCGCGGGCCGCCTTCGGGCAAATGCGTAAGCAAAGAAATGGCGGCCGGATCATCAACAATGGCTCGGTTTCGGCAACCACGCCGCGCCTTTTCTCTGCACCATACACGACCAGCAAGCACGCGATCAGCGGGCTGACCAAATCACTGGCGCTGGACGGCCGGCGTTACGGTATTTGCTGCGGGCAAATCGACCTTGGCAACATCAGCTCCTCCATGGGTGAAGCGATGGCTGAGGGCGTCTTGCAGGCCGACGGATCAAAAATGGCTGAACCGGTCATCTCGGTGGAGCCAGTCTGTGAGGCAATTGTCTACATGGCGGGCCTACCGAACGAAGTAAATGTCTTAAATATCAACGTGATGGCAAACGGGATGCCGTTTGTCGGTAGGGGATAGAATTATGCTCGACAGTGTAAAACAAACACCGAAAATCGCCCTGGACAAGGATTACACCATTCTTGTTGGTACCTATTCGGATCAGTCGGTTCTGGCGCACCAACCCTATGCCCCAACTGAAGGCGCCGGCATCCACACCGCCATCATGGCAAAGGATGGTGAAGTGCACGAAACTGCCGAGACGGACGTGCTCAATCCGGCTGTGCTCATTCCACACCCGAACGGCTCAATGCTCTATGCGATCGTTGAAACCATAAAGAGCACCGGCATGGTGGTGCAGTATGAAATCGGGGAAGACAAGGCGCTGACCGAGGTCGGGACCTACTACGCGTCGGGCAAATCCACTTGCTATCTGGCTCTATCGCCCAACAAGGACGCGGCCATTGTGATCAATTATTGGGATGCAATTATCGATGTCTGCGATGTCGACGCGGATGGCAACCTTGGC
Organism: Pseudomonadota bacterium; assembly: GCA_039208465.1. GTDB lineage: Bacteria > Pseudomonadota > Alphaproteobacteria > Rhizobiales > Rhizobiaceae > JBCBDX01. The sequence goes on along the minus strand of JBCCRB010000290.1, from coordinate 2,218 downwards.
GAAACGATCCAGAGTTTCAAGCAATTGCACCGCAAGCCGGGACAATGGCGGCAGGTTGAATATCGCGAAGACCATTGGGAAAACCGGCAAGTCGGTCCGCATGCCCATTGCGCCCATTTCTGGGGCGATTGGGTGTTCATCCCCGATCTGGGTGAAAATGCGGTCTTCCAATATGGCTATGATCCCAAGACAAAGAAGTTGACCCAGGACACGATCATTCCGTTCGAGGCCGGCTCCGGTCCGCGCCACATGGCCATGCACCCAACACTCGACATTTGCTATGTATCGAACGAATTGTTCAACACGGTCTGCGTCGCCGAGCTTGATGGCTCCGAACCGGAAAAATCGAAACCACGCCTGGTGCCGATCCAATATGTGTCGACCTTGGAGAACCGTGAACAGACATCCTACGTGTCGGAAATCAAGCTCTCGCCGGACGCCCGGTTCCTTTACGTCTCCAACCGGGGCGACAATTCACTGGCGATTTTCAAGGTGCTGGACGATGGCACGCTCGCACGCATCGATATCGTGCCGACAGGCGGCAAGTTCCCACGCCATTTTGCCATCACGCCCTGTGGCAAAGCAGTGATCGTGGCCAATCAGGATTCATCCAATCTGACCCTGTTCAGCCGCGATATTGAAACCGGCATGATCTATCCGACCGGTCAGACATTCGACCTGCCGGCGCCTAACTATATTCGGTTCGTATAAGGCGCGCACGGATCATGCGCTTTTCTGCCAATCTCGGCTTTCTCTGGATCGACCGGCCTCTGACTGACCGCATCCGCGCGGCAAAAGCGGCTGGTTTCGACGCGGTTGAGTGCCATTTTCCGTACGAGCATCCGGCTGAAGAAATCGCCGCAGTGCTCAAAGAGACGGACCTGCGCATGCTCGGGATCAATACCGCCCTCGGTCCTAAAGGCTGTTTCGGGCTTGCTGCGTTGCCGGGACGGGAAAGTGAGGCACGGGCGCTCATTGATCAGGCCATTGCTTATGCGACCGAAATCAAGGCGCGCCATATCAACACGGTTGCTGGCCTGACCGGTGGTGCAGCGGACGCGGAGCAGACCTATCGCGAAAACCTGGCCTATGCGTGCCAGCAGGCCGCCGAAAACGGTTTGATGATTGTTATCGAACCGCTCAATCCACGCGCTGTGGCCAGTTACCATTGCTGGCGGCTGGATCAGGCAGTTGAGACGATCAAAGCGGTTGGCGCGCCGAACTTGAAGATAATGTACGACTTCTTCCACATGCAGATCGTGCATGGCGATTTGGAAGCCATGATCCGCGAAAACATTGACATGATTGGTCATGTTCAATTCGCGGCAATCCATGATCGCGGGGAACCCGACGTCGGCGAAATCAACTTCGCTTACGTTTTCAACGTTCTGGAAGAGGCTGGCTATGACGGCCATCTGGGCGCTGAATACAAGCCGCGCGGCGAAACGGTCGAAGCCGGGCTCGGCTGGATGGACGCCTACAAAGGTAATTAGTCGGGCAGGGCGGCCACGATCTGAGCGACGATATCATCAACGTCACCGCTGATATCGACCGTCATTGCCAGCTCTCCATGCGGCGGTTCTAACGCCGCAAACTGACTATCCAACAAAGTAACCGGCATGAAATGGCCTTTGCGGGCCCGCATGCGTTCTTCAATCAGTTCTCGTGACCCGGCAAGGTGGATAAAGCAGACATCGGCGGCTGCCTCGTTTCGGATGATGTCACGATAGATCTTTTTCAGCGCTGAGCATCCGATTGCGATAGGGCCATCGGCACGCGCCAAATCTTCACCAACGAGTTTCAGCCAGGGTGCGCGGTCTTCGTCGGTTAAGGGAATGCCGCGTTCCATCTTGATGATGTTTTCGCGCGGATGCAGATGATCGCCATCGACATACGTCCAGCCAAGCGATGCTTTCAGCGCCTCGCCAACGCTGGTTTTGCCGCTGCCGGCAACGCCCATCAAAATGAATTTTTCGACGCTCACAGCGAGGCCGTGATGCCGCCATCGACATAGATGGTCTGGCCATTGACGAAGCTGGAAGCCGCTGACGCCAGGAACACACACGCGCCCTGCAGTTCTTCAACCTTGCCCCAGCGACCGGCAGGCGTGCGTTTTTCAAGCCAGGCTGAAAATTCCGGGTCCGCCACAAGCGCTGCGTTGAGGGGCGTATCAAAATAGCCGGGCGCAATCGCATTGCATTGAAGCCCGTGCTTTGCC
>JBCCRB010000289.1:0-4277 GCA_039208465.1 Pseudomonadota bacterium | reverse complement strand
TGCGCATCGCGATGCGCCCGACCCAAGGATACACGCCCATTGACGTGCTTTACCGGCGCGTTGACGATGATTTTCTTGATCCGCTCAATTTCAACTCGGCCTCGCAGTTGGGTGTTGCCGGCATTCTCGACGTCTATCGCGCAGGCGGCATCACGATTGCCAACGCGCCGGGCACGGGTATTGCCGATGATAAGGCGATCTATTCCTATATGCCTGAAATCGTTGAGTTTTATACCGGTGAGAAGGCGATTCTAAACAATGTGCCGACATGGCGTTGTTCAGAAAAGGATGCATTGGCCTACGTGCTCGACAATCTGGAAGAGCTGGTCGTCAAGGAAGTGCATGGCTCCGGCGGCTACGGCATGCTGGTGGGCCCGGCCGCCTCGAAAAAGGAGATCAGGGCGTTCCGTGCCAAATTGAAAGCCAGCCCGGGCAATTATATCGCGCAGCCAACGCTTGCGCTGTCGACCGCGCCGATCCTGACAAAAAAGGGCCTTGCGCCCCGCCATCTCGATCTGCGCCCGTTTGTCCTGGTTTCGCCCAATGGCATTTCACTGACACCGGGCGGCCTGACGCGTGTCGCGCTCAAAGCCGGGTCGCTGGTGGTCAATTCCAGCCAGGGCGGCGGCACCAAAGACACGTGGGTATTGGAGGAATAAGCCATGCTTGGTCGCACAGCAGGCGGGCTTTTATGGATGTTCCGGTACCTGGAGCGGGCTGAAAACACTGCCCGGTTGCTTGATGTCGGTCTGCGTATCGCGCTGACCCGTCCCGACAATGCGTCTGATGAGTGGGCTTCCGTGTTGGAAGCGGCCGGTATTCGTGCGCTTTATGATCAGAAATACGACACCTACGAGCAGGGCCGTATTGTCGATTTCATGCTGCGCGATACCGACAATCCTTCCAGCGCATTAGCGGCTACGACGGCGGCACGCACGAATGCGCGCATGGTGCGCACGGCGCTCACCCGCGAGGCTTGGGAGGCCGTCAATGAATGCTGGATGGCAGTCCGGAACGCCATCCGCGGCCGGATTTCCGACCGAGATCTGCCCGACGTTCTGCGGCTGATCCGCCAGCAGAATGCGCTCGTGCGTGGGGCCATGCACGGCTCAATGCTGCGCAATGACGCCTATGATTTTTCAAGGCTCGGCACGTTCATCGAACGGGCGGATGCGACCGCGCGCATTCTCGATGTGAAATATTACGTGCTGTTGCCATCGACGGTGCCGGTCGGCTCTTCCTATGACAATGTCCAGTGGGAAAATGTGCTGATGTCGGTGGCTGGCCTGCGCTCCTATCGCCACGCCAAAGGCGCCAAGATCGACGCCAAGGGTGTCGCCGAATTTGTTATTCTCGATCAGCGCATGCCCCGTTCGCTGGCGTTTTGCTACAGCAAGATCGTCGATAATCTGGGCTATCTGGAGCGCGACTATAATACGCGCCTGCCTTGCCATGATATGGCGGCCGACATCATGCACACATTGCAGAGCCGCACGATCGAGAGCATCATGGAAGACGGTTTGCATGAGAGTATTCTCAACTTCATTGCCGGCAACACCCGCCTCGGCCTGCAGATCGAACGCGATTACCGGTTTATGGAATAGGCTGCGCCATGCTGTTGGATGTAAAACACACAACCCGATATCGCTTCGCCGCTGGAACCCGGTATGGCCTCAAGCAGTTGCGGGTTTTTCCCAAAGACCGTGACAGCCAGCGTGTTCTGTCATGGAACGTGGAACTGCATGGCGCAAAGCATCAATTGGACTTTGAAGACCAGCACCACAATCATGTGATCCTTGCCTCCATTGAAGATGGCGCCGAGGAAGTCGTCGTGGAAAGCGCCGGACGCATTGAAACAACCGACACGGCCGGGGTGATCGGCGCCCATGGCGGGTTCGCACCGCTCTGGTATTTCCGCCGCAGCACGCCATTGACCCGCGCCGGCCGCCATGTCGTTGCCCTGGCAGCGGGGCTTGAAGAAAATGATGATTTGCTCGCCCGCATGCACACGCTCAGCGCCCTGATCCGCGAGAAAGTGACTTATAAGGTTGGCGCAACTGCTGTGGATACGACGGCGGACCAGGCCCTGGAATTGGGTGCCGGTGTCTGCCAGGACCATGCGCACATCATGGTCGCAGCCGCACGGCGCCTTGGTTTTGCCGCCCGTTACGTTTCAGGCTATCTGATGATGAACGACCGGATCGAGCAGGAAGCCGGCCACGCCTGGACCGAGGTGTATATTGAACCGCTGGGCTGGGTTGGCTTTGATGTTTCAAACGGTATTTCGCCGGACGAACGCTATGTGCGCCTTGCCACAGGCCTTGACTATACGGAAGCCGCGCCAATTTCAGGCATGCGTTATGCCGACCCGTTGCACAAAAACGATGGGGAAGATGTCGACACCATACTTGTGAACGTGGCGGTGCAGCAATAACGCTTGAACGGGCGTGAATCTGTCTGGGGAGATCGCTGGGCGTGACTTATTGCGTGGGACTTCGGCTGTCGAGCGGCCTGCTATTCATGGCCGACACACGCACCAATGCCGGCGTCGACAATATTTCGACCTTCAAGAAGATGTACACTTGGGTAGTGCCCGGTGAGCGCTTCATCATGATGATGACGGCGGGCAATCTTGCGACGACCCAGACCGTGATCTCCATGATTGAGGAGCACTCCAAGGCGGCAGGCGACCGCGAACCGTCGATCTTGAAAGCCCCGTCCATGTTCGAAGTTGCAACCATCGTTGGGCGAACCTTGCGCAGCGTCATCAGCGAAGCGTCTGCCGGTGGTCAGACTGCCGAATCCACCTTCAACGCCACGATGATCGTCGGCGGTCAGATCGCCAACGGTGAGACCCGCATGTTCATGGTGTACCCGGAAGGCAATTTCATCGAGGCGTCTGATGACACGCCCTTCTTTCAGATCGGCGAGACGAAATATGGCCGTCCGATCCTGGTGCGCGCTTTTGAGCCGGACATGGCGGTCGAGGAGGCGACCAAGCTGCTGTTGGTCTCTTTCGATTCAACCATCAAAGCCAATCTGTCGGTCAATCTGCCGCTCGACATGGTCGCCTATGAAGCCGGCACGATGCGGCAGGGCCTGACCCGGCGCTTTGAAGCGGACAATGACTATTACGCCATGATCTCGTCGAACTGGGGTGAAGCGTTGCGCAGCGCGTTCAGCTCTCTGCCTGATCCCGTTTTCGATCCTGAGTAAACAGCCTGCTCCATACGACCAGCGTCAGCGCATTGATACACTGTCGGCACACGAAAAAGTTGCATCGCACCAGCCGCCAACCCTTGATTCCCGCCACCCCTTGCCGCACAACGCCCCGGCGCTTTACCGGTGAAAACCGCCATCGTTTTGGAGGGGCAAAATATGTGCAATTGGCGCAAGTGGGTACTGCCTTGTATCCTCGCCACCGCGGTGCTGACCGCACTCGCCATGCTTTTCCATTTGGGTTCCATCGAACGCGATCTGGCAGCCAAGGCGGCCGCTGCGCTTGAACAGGATCATGGCTGGGCGACAGCGACTTTGGACGGCCGTGAGCTGACCCTGAGCGGCATCGCGCCATCAGCTGAAGCGCAAAATGAAGCGACCCTCCTGGCCTCGGCGATCAATGATGTGCGCACAGTGCGCGACGTCTCCACATTGCCGCCGATCCAGGCCCCTTTCGTGTTTGAAGCGCAAAAAGGGCAGGGCGGGATCGTACTGTCCGGTTTTGCGCCAAGCCAGGCAGCGCGCGAGGCGCTGCTGACCGCAACAAGGACGGCCCATGATGGCGTGACCGTAACCGATCAGCTTCAGATTGCCCGCGGTGCGCCTGTCGGGTTTGCCGATCTAGCAGGTTTTGGTGTCACGCAATTGGCGCGATTGGCAGAAGGTGACATCAAAACCGATGATGAGGAATTCTCAATTGTCGGTTCTGCCGCAACGCCTAACGACTTTACCGCGCTGAACGAAGCTTTGGCGGGTGTGCTGCCGGGCGGCGGAGTGCTTGTTGCCAATGATGTCACGGCACCGCTTATTTCACCCTATCAATGGTCGGCGACCCGCATGAGCGATGGTGCGCTGATGCTTGATGGTTTTGCACCGGACAGCACGACCTTGGCGTCGATCATGGATGCCGCAGCAGGCATAGGCGCGGGCGGACAAGTGAGCAACAATTTGCTGATCGGCGCCGGCGCGGCGGAAGGTTTTGCCAGCGCCGCTGAGCTTGGATTGCAAGCCCTTGCCGGTATGACAAGCGGTCAGGCGGCGATCGAGGCACAAAGCCT
>JBCCRB010000288.1:0-4280 GCA_039208465.1 Pseudomonadota bacterium | reverse complement strand
CTACCAAAAAGATGATTTTGAACCGCAAAAGACGATGCAACTGCTTGATGATCTCAAAAAGCAGATGCCGTCGCACAGCTTTATCAATCCGGTGGTTGACGATGTGATTGAGTTCATTGAGCCGGATCAGGTCAATGCCGTGATCAACCAAAGCCGGGTGGGTTTGTGCCTTTCTTCAGCCGAAGGCGCGATGCTTGCAAGCATGGAATATCTGCTCGCGGGTATCCCGGTCGTTTCAACCGACGCGCTGGGCGGGCGCGATGTGTTTGCTGATCCGGCTTACTGGGTGACGGTTGATGACCGGGCCGACGCTGTGGCGGACGGTGTGGCCGAGATGGCGAAGCGTACGCTTGATCCGCATCAGGTCAGAGGCGCCGTGCTTGAAAAAATATATGCGCATCGCGACCGTTTGCGCCGCACGCTCATTGATATGACGGATGGTGCTGTGCGTCTTCCCGATGATCTTGGCGATCCGGCCTATCGGGAACCGATGAAGTGGGTGCATGGCGATGTGCTGGCAGATGCCACCTTGCGTTTGCTGCGAAACAGCGATCCAAGCTGATACCAGCGCGTTTGTAACATGCCGTCGCAATTTGGACGTTTCACGAAACATGATGGCAGTGAGTGCGCGCGACTATTGCGCATGCTGATGGGGCGATCTGTGCGGCTTGGCATCTTTGAGCCTGCCCCCACCGACAAGAGACAATGACATGACTGGCATCGCAAAAATGTGGCTCGGTTTGGGCCTGATCTATCTCCTCATGCTTTTTTGGCACCAGCCACTTCAGGGTCCGCTGACCGAGGCTGAGGTGCGGACCGCTTTCGGCGAGCGATACGCGATGATGCCCGACAGTGAAGATCGGCAGGCCGCGCGTTTTCTGGATTTCTTCGCGAACGATGATGGGCGCCCGTTTTACATGATCAATTTGAATGATCTGCCGGAGGAAACACCGGACGTGGAAGATGCGGCGCGTAACTATGGTCTCTTCATGTTGCCGCGGCTCTTGTCGCGCGCCAGCTATCCGGTGCTGACAAGCGATGTCATCGTCGGCCTTAATAATACGCTTGACGCTCAAGCGGCGGATTTCCAGCGCCTCGTCGTCGTGCGCTACAGGAGCCGCCGCGATTTCCTGGCCATCATATCGTCGACCGAATTCGGGGCTGCTTTTACGCACAAGCATGCTTCGCTCGACGGATGGCTCTCGGCGCCGGCAACAGCAGCGCCGCTCCTTTCAGTGCCGCAGGTCGCTGCGATTGGCTTTCTGGCATTTGGTACGCTGATAACGATGCTACGACGGCGCAAGGAAGCGGCTCCTTCTGAAAACGCTTCGGTGGCCCTTGAGCGCTGAGTGCTGCTGCCGCATGTCAGAGATTTCGAACATCGGCGTTCGAAAGTCCGAACAATCAGCGCTGACGGGCGCAGCGCGATTCTCGTAAACTCCTGAAAACATTGAGGCTTACCAGTTTGGCACGCTCTTTGCTCATACACGGGCAAGCATGGAGTTTTTGATGTCAACCGATCCCAATCTTGCTTTCCTCTTGGCCGTCGCCTTTATCGGCGCCGTGGCGAGCTTCATCGTGCTGCCGCGCACCGGAAAACTGACCGGGCCGATTGCAGCGCTTTTGCCCGGCGCGCTGTTTGTGGCGTTTGCCTCTGTCGTTCCCTCGATGCGCAACGCGGACGCCATCGTCACGCATTTGCAAACCGTGGAATGGGTGCCGAGCATCGGCGTCAATCTGGCGCTGCGGTTGGATGGCTTCTCGCTGCTATTTGCGCTGCTGATCACCGGGATCGCAACGCTGGTTGTGCTCTATGCTGGCTCATATTTTTCTGAGAAGCCGGCCGCGGATCGGGGCCGGTTCATCAGCTATATCCTGCTTTTCATGGCCGCAATGCTGGGCACAGTGCTGACCGACAATCTGATCGCGATGTTTGTTTTCTGGGAGATGACCAGCTTCATCTCGTTCCTGCTGATCGGCTTTAACTCCACATCGCCAGAAGCGCGTAAAGCGGCGCTGCAATCGCTCGTCGTGACAGCGGGCGGTGGCCTTGCCTTGTTCGGTGGCCTTTTGATTGCTGGCATGGAAGCGGGCACTTTCTCGCTCTACGAGATGACCTCCAATCCGGAAGTCCTGGCCAACAGCGCGTGGTATCCGGTGATGATCGCGCTGATCCTTCTTGGCGCCTTTACCAAGTCAGCGCAGTTCCCGTTCCATTTCTGGCTGCCCAATGCGATGCAAGCGCCGACCCCGGCGTCGGCCTATCTGCATTCGGCAACGATGGTGAAGCTCGGTGTGTTTCTTCTGGCGCGCTTTGATCCGGTGCTGTCGCAGTCAGCGATCGTCCTCAACATCATGCTGGCCGTTGGCCTGACGACGATGATGGTGGCGGCCGTGCAGGCGCTGCGCGCCGATGGTCTGAAGTCGATGCTGGCCTATTCCACGGTGGCCTCGCTTGGCATCCTCGTTACGCTGATTGCGCTTGAGGGCCCCGGTGCGTCTGTCGGTGTTGCCGGCTTCATTCTGGCGCATGCGCTTTATAAGGCCGCCCTGTTCTTCTGTGCCGGTATGATCATTCATGCCACGGGCAAGCCGCGTGTGCGCGATGTGCATGGGCTTTTCTATGCGCTGCCGATCACCGCTGCCGCAACGGTTCTGGCCAGCCTGTCGATGGCCGGCCTGCCGCCCTTTGTTGGCTTCATCGCCAAGGAGTATGTGCTTGAAGCGAAATTGGAAGCCTCGTTTGCCTTTTTTGTGATTGTCTTCACGGTCGTGGTGAACTCGGCGCTGGTGGCGATTGCCGGCGTGCTCGCGCTCAAGCCGTTCTTCTTTGGTGAAAAAACGCCGAAAGAAGATCTGATCCATGGTGAAACCATCGGCATGACCACTGGTCCTGCACTATTGGCCACCATCGGTATTGTGCTCGGCCTGGCGGCGGATATCCCGCAATATTATCTGGTTGGCCCGGCGGCGATGGCGCTCAATGGCGAACCTTTCTATGTCTCGTTCGAGTTGTGGCATGGCATCACGCCGATGCTGCTGCTCTCCATCCTTGTGGTGTCGCTTGGTGCGATCCTGATGTGGCAGTGGCAGCGGGCCTGCCGTGTGGCGGAAAAGATTTCGCCATCGGCGCGCTTTGGTGCTGAAAACAGCTACAATGCGCTGTTTGACGGGCTGCTGGCCTTTGCCAAGAAGACTACCTTCTTCGTGCAGAACGGTTCGTTGCGCTCCTATGTCTGGGTTACCATGGCGGTGGTCTGTGCGGCGCTGGTTTATGGCATCATTGCCGGGTCGATCGGCACGGTGGGCCTGACCAATGTGTCGATGCTGCTTGATGAGCCGATCCGACCCTATTTGCTGATCGTTGCACTTCTGGTCTGTGGCGGCGCCATCGTTGCCGGTGTCACGCGCTCGCTTGTGGTCTCGGTCGTTTCCGTTGGCTTGGTCGGCTACGGGATCGCGCTGATCTTCTTGAAAAATGGCGCACCGGATTTGGCGCTGACACAGTTCTCTGTCGAGACATTGTTTGTCGTCATCGTCATGGCGGTGCTGGTCAAATTGCCGACCTTCTCCATGGCGCCGGGTGAGTTTACCCGGTTTGACTTCCGCCCGGGCGATGCCCTGCTTGCCTCGGCCTTTGCGCTGGCGACCTTCCTGATCGTTTTGTCGATTGCGACGAAGCCGTTTGATACGAGCGTGTCGCAATTCTTCGCCGATCGAAGCCTGACCGAAGCCTTTGGCCGCAATGTCGTCAATGTCATCCTTGTCGATTTCCGGGCATTGGATACGCTCGGGGAGATCGCCGTTGTCGCCTTTGCCGCGATCAGCGCCTGGGGTCTTTTGACCGTGGCGCCGGAGCGGATCAAAGGACGCACCGACAATACGGTGACGATGCCGTCGCTGATCTTCGTGACCACGGCGCGCTTCTTCTTCGTGTTGATGATGATCGTCTCGGTCTACATCCTGTTCCGTGGCCATAATGAGCCCGGCGGCGGGTTCATTGGCGGCCTGATTGCCTCAGCCGGCTTTGCCGTTCTGGCGTTGGCGCTTGGCGTTGATCTGGCGCGGCGCCGCCTGTGGCTGCATCCTGTTGTGGTGATGGGTACCGGCCTTGTGCTGGCGATCGCCTCGGGTCTGCCTGGTGCGTGGCTGAACAGCTCGTTCCTGACCCACCAATGGGCGGAACTGCCGCTTGGCTTCACCTCGCTGAAAATCGGCACGACGATGATTTTCGACCTCGGTGTCTATCTGACTGTGCTCGGCGGTGTGCTGGAGTTCCT
>JBCCRB010000287.1:0-4319 GCA_039208465.1 Pseudomonadota bacterium | reverse complement strand
GCTGTTCAGACGCGCCACCTGGGTCAGCGCAACATCAAGCCCGGACTTCGTTACGGTAACGAGGGAAGTTGCCGGCTTGGCATCCACGGCCATCATGGGCAGGGCCGCGCGCGCCAGGGCCTTCAAGGCGCCGCGCGCCTTGTTCAAGACCGGCGCGATAACCTGACACTCAGCAAAGGCGATGATGCGATGCGACCGCGCCTGTTGAAAACCAAGCTCCACACCCTTTTCCGAGTAACGCAGTGAAAAGGCCGCACGGCGCCGCGAGGCCGGCGCGCTCATCACCATCTCACCGATTGGGCAATCGATGTTCTGTACTGCCAGCGCGTCAGTCGGCAGGCCACGCTTCCATTCGCGATAAAGCCGCTCGTTCATATGCTGTGCCTGGCAGCCGCCGCATTCAACAAAATCGGCACATGGCGGCACGCGATGATTATCGGTCCGCTCAACGAACGCCGGGGAATCCAGAACCCCATCAAGAACCAGGCCGGACACGACATCGCCCGGCAATGCCCCGTCAACGCGGATGGTGGCACCATCGGCAGTCGTGGCAACACCGTACCCGTCCTTGTCCAAGCCACTGACTGTGTGCGTTTCAGGCATTTTTCACCCCGGCGAGCAGAAATTCATGGTTTCCATCACCGCCTGTGATTGGCGATGGGGCAAGGCCGATTGTTTGCCACCCTTCCAACCCATCCAGCCAGGTGATCATAGACTCGGAGCAGGCCGTCGCGACCGCCGGATCAACCAGGCCGTTTTTGCCGATTTTGTCGCGGCCAACCTCAAATTGCGGTTTGACCAACAAGACACAGCGCGCGCCTGCATCTGCAAGAGAAAGGGCAGGGGGCAGCGCCAGTTTCAGCGAGATAAAACTCACATCGCTGACAATAAAAGTCGGCGCTTCACCGCCCAAATGCTCGGGCTTCAGGTCACGTGCGTTTAGGCGTTCCAAATTGACGAGTTGTTCATGTGCATCGAGTTGCGGCGCAAGCTGCCCATGGCCGACATCAACGGCAAAGACCTTGGCGGCACCACGCTCCAGGAGAACCTGGCTGAACCCGCCGGTCGACGCGCCAATGTCCACGCAAATTTGTCCGACCGGATCGAGATCAAAACGGTCCAGCGCGCTGATGAGCTTGAGCGCAGCGCGCGAAACGTAAGGCTGGGCAGGATCGTCAAGGTCAATGGCGGCATCCGATGCGGTCATCGCACCTGGCTTGGTCACCGCCTTTCCATCCACGGCCACGCAGCCGCGCTTGATCGCATCACGCGCCCGCGCCCTTGTCTCGTAAGTGCCGCGATCAACCAGCAATTGGTCGAGCCGGATGCCGTCCATCATGTCCTCGCCTGGCTTTAGCAGCCGGGCTTAGCGGTTCAAAACCCGTTTGGCGATAACTATCAGAGCGGCGCGTTGTTGATGTAGACGATGCGCACGGGCCGTTTGATTTGGTCCATCGGCACCGCTTCAGGCTTATCAATTGCCGTAACCGCTTTGTCTTGCCGATCTGTCAGCTCGGAGACGGTCTCCTCCTGCACGATGAAGGAACGCGCCGAAAGCCATTGCACCGGCGTCAAAGCACGACTGACCGATTGCGTGCTAACCGGATCAGTTTCCGTTTCTGGCAAAGCAGGAATTTCGTCAGCTGTGATCGAGCCACGCAAATCGCCAAACTCCTTTGCCAATTGCGCGGCAGCGCCACGTTCCACGCTCGGATCGGCCTCGATAAACGGGTTGGCCCCGGCTGCGGTCACATAAGATAAGCTGGTCGCAATGAAGATGATGATGCGTCTGATGCGCATTTTTTCCGTCCCTATTCCCCTGGGACGGAAACTAGCCCAAATGCCTTGAAACCTGGCAAAGGAACGCGGTGAATCCTTCGCCAAATTCCAAGGTTAACAGGCGCTTTCCTCAGCCGGGCAGCGGGATGAATTCTTCCGTGTCACCGGGAACGATATCGAACTTACCAGACCGCCATTCTTCCTTGGCCTGCTCGATACGTTCGCGTGAAGAGGAAACAAAATTCCACCAGATGTGCCGCTGGCTGCCAATGCTGGCACCACCAAACAGCATGAAACCGGCACCGCGCGCGGATCGCACAACGATTTGATCGCCGGGTCTGAAAACCAGCAGTTGATCTTCGGTGAAGCGATCGCCAGCAATCTCGACTTCCCCATCTGTGATGTAGATGGCTCGCTCTTCGGTGTCGTTGGGAATTTCGATCTCGCCATTTTGCGGCAATTGCACATCCACATAGAGCGTCTCGGCAAATTGCGTGACGGGGGACGTCACACCATGGAAATCGCCGATCAGAACCCGCGCGTGCGCCCGCGGATCATCAATGATCCCCATCGCCGCGGAGGCCGTGTTTTCAAAATTGGGCGCGATTTCTTCTTGTCCGTCCGGGAGGGCAAGCCAGGTTTGCAGGCCGGAAATCTTGCGGGTGGTCTGGCGCAATTCTTCAGGCGAGCGCTCCGAGTGGACGATCCCCTTGCCCGCCGTCATCAGATTAATGTCACCGGCTTCGATCACCATTTCGGTGCCCAGCGAGTCGCGGTGCCGGATCGTGCCGTCAAACAGATAGGTCACCGTCGACAGGCCGATATGCGGATGCGGCCGCACATCCATCGCCTCGCCGGGTTTAAAGGTCGCCGGCCCCATCCGATCAAAGAAGATAAACGGGCCAACCAGCTTTTTTTGCCGCGACGGCAACGCGCGCCGCACCTGGAACTCGCCGAGATCCTTTGCGTTCGGTATGATCAGATGCTCAATCGCATCACAGGCGAACTTGTCGCCGGCTTCGGGGTCGGTGCCTGGGAAAAAGCTCATGCGGGCCTCCTTGATTGCTTAAGCCCAACATAGGGCACTCATGCACACAAGGAGAGGGAAATCACCGGCACACAGTGTTCACAAATATAAGACGATTTGACCTGGAATGTTCAGCCGTCGAGCGGTTCGGTGCCGGTTGCCTCACCATCCCGGTTCAATTTGATTTTTTCAATTTTCGCCTCGGCGGCCTTCAGCAACATGTCGCAGCGCGCGCGCAGCGCTTCACCGCGCTCATAAATGGCAATGGATTCATCAAGCCCAACATCGCCGCGCTCCAGCCGGTCGACGATCGTCTCCAACTCCGCAAGCGCATCTTCAAACTTCAATGTGGCCGGATCTTTCAGCCCGTTCTCATCTGTCATATCAACCTCGCATGAGACGGTTTATGTGCGTTGCCGCCGAGCCGGCAAGTCCCTGAAGGTCATATCCACCTTCCAATGAGGATACAATGCGGTCGCCGCAATGGCGGCCAGCCAGATCCATCAAACGCCCGGTCACCCAGTCGAAATCCTCCTCAACCAGATTGATCTGCGCCAGCGGATCACGGTGATGGGCATCAAAGCCGGCCGAAATCAGGAGCAAATCCGGTTTAAACGCATCAACCGCGCGGATGACGCGATCTTTGAAAGCTTCGCGAAATTGTTCGCCGGCATCTCCTGGCGAGAGCGGCGCGTTGACGATCGTGCCATGCGTGCCCTGCTCGTTCTTGTCGCCCGTGCCGGGGTAGAGCGGCATCTGGTGTGTCGAGCAAAACAAGACATTCGGATCGTCCCAGAAAATATCCTGCGTGCCGTTGCCATGGTGGACATCAAAATCAACAATCGCCACCCGCTCAAGGCCATGCGCCTTGATGGCATGGCGCGCCGCGACAGCAATTGTGTTGTAGACGCAAAACCCCATCGCCGTCGTCTTTTCAGCATGGTGGCCAGGCGGGCGGGCAGCGACGAATGCATTGTCAACGTCACCATTCATTACACCGTCGACGGCAGCCATCACTGCGCCCAATGCATGCAGTGTTGCCTCAAAAGTCTTTGGCCCCGCGATCGTGTCTTCATCTATCCGGTTGAACCCTTCCTCAGGCATTTGCGCCTTGGTGCTCTCCAGATGTTCTTCGGGATGGGCAAGCAGGACCGCGCTCTCATCGGCGCGCGGTGCTTCCACGCGATCAAGCAGTTGAAACGGCTCCGCCGTCAGCGCTTCTTCAAGTGCACGCAAGCGGTCGACCCGTTCGGGATGACCGAGTGGCGTGACATGTTCTTTAAAGATCGAATGTTCGTAAAGGCGGGTGACCATGCCCTGACCTTAGGGTGCAATGACGGGCGCGGAAAGGGCGCCCGCGCACTTTGCGCTGGTTTTGCGCTACTCTGCCGGCTGAAAGGCGGACGTCAGACCGTCCGGTCGGCCATTTCGAAGATCGCGGAACTCTTCCGACTTCTCCGCCAGCTTACGCTCGACCTCAGGGTCCGGCGCCTGGCTGGTGGCAACCTTGTTG
>JBCCRB010000286.1:0-4336 GCA_039208465.1 Pseudomonadota bacterium | reverse complement strand
ATCGACCGGGCGATCGAACTGCGCCAGACCGGGCCGATTTCCGATCCGGTGATCGAAAGCGCTGAGCCGCAAGTAACCTTTGACGTCGCGCCACGGCGGCTGTCGAACGCTGAACTGCTCGGCTTTGTGGCCAACGCCAATGAGGAGAATGCATCGTTTTTGGCGACCGCCATTTCCGACCGGTTTGAAATCGGCTTTGCCGCGGCTGAGCAAATCCTGGAAAGTGACAATGTTGGCGCGTTGGCGGCGCTGATCCGTGTCCTCGGCTTGCGCCCGGCCGATGCCGAGCAATTGTTCCGTAGCATTCGCTGGCGCAAATATCCTGATCAGGCCGAGCGCGCCGCGTTCACTGCCCATTATCAAGCGCTCAGCGATGATGAAGCCAGGCGTGCGGTGGATGAATGGGGCCGTGACCCGTCGTTTGGGGCCGGTTCAAACCGCGTCAATCAGTGAGATCAGGCGCTCTATCGGCAGCGGGCAGTGCTCGATTTCGACCAGCCAGCAATCGGGATCGAAACGGGATTCGCGTTCAAGCCATTCGCTGATGTCCAATTCCGTCATGTCGGCCTGGCGTTCGCGGAACACGCGGCCGCCAAGATAGGTCTCAATCGGCGCCTCGCCGATGGCGGGCTCATAAAGATGATGGGTGCGGTTGTCCGCTGAATAGCGGCTGATATAGATTGCGCCGGATTCAGAAGACCCTTTTCGAGCAATCAACGCATTGCCGCCGGCCTGATTGATCTGCCGGATCAGGCTGGCAACAAAGATTTGGCTGGTGAGCCGCGCCATGGACGATCTAGTCGATCAGGCCGATCGCGACCATCTTGTCGACCAATTGCGGATCAATCTCGCCGGTCACGGGCAATTCAAACAGCGCCTGGAACTCGCGGATCGACGCGCGTGTCTGGCTGCCAAACACACCATCAACCTCAATGGCGCTATTGCCAAAGGCGCGCAGGCCGGCTTGGACCCGCTTGACGTCCTGGTCAATGCCAGCCGGGCCGACACGCTGGGCAATCGCTTCGGGCGCTGTCTCCTGGGCACGCAATTTCGGCTTCGGCAATTCGAACGGCGGTTCGGCCTGTTTTGGAATAGCGGCCAGAACGGCGGCGCTGCGGCGGATGTTGTTGAGCATCTGCTCGTCTGACATGGTGACGCCCGTCAGACCGGCGGTCTGCTTATAGGCTTCAATGGCAGCGCGTGTCATCGGGCCGTCGAGCCCGTCCACGGTGCCTTCATAATGGCCCATATTGGCCAGCAATTGCTGGATTTGCGCGGTCACATTCGCGGTCAAATCAGTTGGTGCCTCTTGCGGTGCCGACGGCCCTTGCGGCTCGGGCATCTGCACATATTGCACGTAGTTTTCCGGCCGGCTGTTGGGCGGGCCGATTAGGGCGGTGGTCTGCGGATCGATCAAAATGCGGGTGATGTCTTTGTTCTCGGCGGCCGTCGGGGTCGCGCGCTGTTCGTCCGGGTAGAGCTGCGACGGGTTTTGCGTCGCGCGGGTTTCAAACCAGGCCGACGGGTGGCGCTGCGACTGTAAAAACAGCGCGTTAACGGCAAAAACCATGAAGGTCGTGACCGTGATCACGGTTGCAGCCGTGGTGCCGGGATTGGCGCGGCACACCGACATCCACAAGGGCATTTCATGCTCCATGTCGATGTCATCAAAATCGAGATCATCGTCTCTATGCTGATTGCCGATACGCACCATCTGGCTCACCATCATCTGTGTCATTTTCGTTTAACGGCTCGTTCTGCGCACCCGCCGCGCAGGCATGCGGCAGGCTCACGAGCATTTTCGTGCCAACGTTTATCGACGACGACACGTCGATCTCACCGCCATGCAGGCCGACAAGGCCCTTAACCAGGCACAGACCCAGGCCCGTGCCTTCGGACGTGACGCCCGTGCCATTGTCCAATTGGCTGAACGCGGCAAAGATTTTGTCCTGCTCTTCCTTGTTCATTCCAATCCCGGTGTCGCACACGGCAAATTTCAACGTGCCTTCCTCAATCCAGGCATCGACGGTCACGCAGCCTTCGTCGGGCGTGAATTTCACGGCGTTGGACAGAAGATTGATCAAAACCTGTTTGATGGCCCGCCGGTCCGCCGTGACGTGACCCAATTGGCTCACATTGGGCCGCACGATCAGCTTGATTGCCTTCGCATCAGCCTGTGTGGACACCAATGACACGGCTTCCTTTACGGCAGATGAAAAATCGAAATCTTCCGGGCTAATCGCATATTTGCCCGCGCCGATCTTCGACACGTCCAGAATTCCGTTGACCATGGCCAGCATGTGCTCGGCAGCATCGCGGATCAGGCCAACATATTCGGCGCGTTGATCGTCCGTCAGCGCTTTGGCGACCGCATGGTTCAACAGGCCTGAAAATCCGAGGATTGCGTTGAGTGGGGTCCGGAATTCATGCGACATCATGGCCAGCAATTCGGTTTCGCCGGCGGGCGCTTCGATCGGGCTTGCTGCGCTGCGCTCCTCGCGCCACAGATCAATCCTGATCTGCCCGGCATGGCAGCTTTCAAGCGCAAAGGTGACGGGCTGGAAGCGCTGTGGATGGCGCTCAGGTGCCATGTTCACGCGAAGCTGGACCAGTTCGGTCATTTCCTGGCGCTTGAACTGCGACAGGGCGCGCATCCACGCAACGCGATCGGCCACATGGACCAGATCGATCAGTTTCACGCCCTTTTGCAGCCGGGGAATGGTGTGCTGCCAGCACCGGCCGACATCGCAAATAGCACCGTCTAGATCGACAACGATGCTGCGGGCGGTGGCCATCAGGACCGGCGGGCAAAGCTCAGCTTCTGGCTGATCAATTGCTTGTAGATCGTGCGCGCACGCCTCCACGCCCTTATTGCCAAGAGCACCCAACGCATATTGCAATTGATGAAGAATTCCCGCTGACATACTCAATACTACGCATCAGTTGATCCGTAAAATTGCACGACAAGCTTTAAGGATTGGATAAACGGCGCGTCCGTTCTCGGCAATTTGAGCCCGATTGCGTCTGCCGCTCAAATTATTGATGCTTATGGTTAATAAATTGGTACCCCGGAAAACGCCTGAAAACATTGGATTTTCCGTGCCCGGCGGCTTTTGTGCGACATTCGATTAAAATTGCAGGCAATTGCCGCACGGACCCTGAACCGATCCTGCCGCATTTAGCGCGTGGGATATGGGTCAATTACCATGCGTTTTTTGTTCAAACTGATGTTTTTGGGCTTTATCGGCCTGTTGATCTTGCCGAGCATCTACCCGGATGCGGCGGGCGAGGACGAGACTTATCAGGTTGGTGAGCGGGTCGGCGCGATGCAATTGGCGCTCAGCGCCGCCACTTTTACCGCCGGTGTTGCGCAGGATGTCAAAGGCCTGTGCGAGCGCGACCAACAAATATGCGCGCATGGCAGCATGCTGGTGGGCATGGCCGTTGAGCGTGCGCGCCATGGCGCGCGCATCGCGATGTCGCTTGTGTCACCGACACCGGACGCTGACGCCGACACCGAACGCCAACCGGCTGATCCGATCGCGACCGGCAGCGTTCAGCCCTAATCTTTTACAGTTTCACGACCCGACACCTTGTCGGAACCGGCAGGCCGAATTACTTCGTCAGCGACGGAGTGCATTATGAATTCATCGCTGAACGAGTTGATCGAAAACTTCTCCCTGCTTGACGATTGGGAGGATCGATACCGGTACGTCATTGAACTGGGGCAAAATCTGGCGCCCTATCCGGACGCGCTGCGCGATGATGCGCACAAGGTCAATGGCTGCGTCAGCCAGGTGTGGCTGAACGCGGAAACCGACAGTCAAGGCGATGGGGCCGGCGATCCGGTGATCCATTTTCAGGGCGATAGCGATGCGCATATCGTACGCGGTCTGGTGGCGATCATGATCACTGCCCTGTCGGGCAAGAAGGCCAGTGCCATCACCGCCTTCGATATCGAAGCGACGGTCCGCGAACTGGGTCTGGATGAACATCTGACGCCGCAGCGCTCCAACGGGTTGCGCGCGATGATCGATCGGATGAAATCCACCGCTGAAGCAGCGCAGCAGGCCGCCTGATCACCCCGCCGTCTGTTGGCTGTGCCAGACAGACGGGCCTTTGCTTTTTTGCAGGGGTGGCGGGTTATAGTGCCGGTCCAGACTTGCCAACGCCACTTTCAATAAAAGCTTTGCCGAGCGCCTCGGCCAGCGCCGCTCGGCCTCAACCCGTTCCAGCCCTTTCAAGAAGCAACACACATCAAGCAACAGACCGGCCAGTTCCGGCCCCACATTAGACAACGCCTTGGCGACACGGCCGCGGGCTGCGTCCGCAAAGT
>JBCCRB010000285.1:0-4352 GCA_039208465.1 Pseudomonadota bacterium | reverse complement strand
CGCCGTCGCTGTTCAGTTCCAATGGTTCGGCGGAGCGTGAAAAGGAAATCTTCAATCTGCTGCGGTCGATCAAGCCGACGGGCGCCCTGCTTGCGCCGCTTGGACGGCTTTCTGACCAGGCGGCGGTCGAAGCCTTCTGCCTTGATGTGCCAACGGTCTTGTTTGACAGCAATATGAGCGATGTGGGCCGGGCGTTTATCGGCTCGGACAATGCGCAGTTCACCGCATTGATGGTTGAGTATTTGAACCGGAGTGGTGACCCGCCAGCCTTTCTGGAGATGAAGACACCGCCCAACCCCAATGCGCGCAAGCGTCGGCAGGGGTATATTACTGCGATGGAAAGTCATGGGATGGAGCCCGACATCATCCGTATCGATGGCCAGAGTTGGGCCCTGGAGGATATGGGCTATCAAGGCGGTATGGAGGCACTGAACTCCAACCGTATTCGGTCGAAAACAGTTTTGTGCAGCAATGACCGTCTGGCGATCGGGTTCTTGTCGGCGTGCCACGAAAAAGGCCTGAAAGTTGGCATCGAGGATGATTGCGATATCCGGGTTGCGGGCCAGGATGATCATCCGTTTTCCCGCTTCACCTATCCGCCCCTGACCACAATCGCCCAGGACTATGATGCGATCTCACAAGGCGCTGTCGATGCCTTGTTGGCGACGGTGGATGATGATGCGCCGGCGCCGACCACGCGCCCGGACACATTCTTTGAGGGCAAGCTGATCATGCGTAAATCAGCCTAGAAATTTTACGCGCGTAAAAATATTATTGACCGCGCGATTTATCTGTGCTTTTCTCGCCTCGACATCCAACTAGGGAGGAAAACCGGATGCTTTCCAAGAAAGTTCTTGGCCTCACGACAGCCATGGCTGTTGTGGCAACGGGCGCAATGGCGGCCAGCCATTCCAAATCACTGACCATCGCGATCGTGAACAATGGTCACATGATCAATATGCAAAAAGTTGCTGAAGCTTATACCGCCGAAACCGGCGTTGAGCTGAACTGGGTGTCGCTTGAAGAAGGCGTGCTGCGCGAGCAGGTCACCTCGGACACGGCAACCGGTGGCGGCCAGTATGACATCATCAATATCGGCATGCAGGAAGCACCGATCTGGGGCGCTGCAGGTTGGATCGAGCCGCTGGAGTTCGGCGCCGATTACGATATTGGCGATATGTTGCCGGCCATTCGCAACGGCCTGTCGCATGAGGGTACGCTTTACGCAGCGCCTTTCTACGGCGAATCGTCGATGGTCATGTATCGCAAAGACCTGACCGACGCGGCCGGCGTTTCGATCGCGGACAATGACAGCTGGGACAATATCAAGGCCGCTGCCGACGCGATCCATGATCCGGACAATGGCGTCTTCGGTGCTTGCCTTCGCGGCAAGCCGGGTTGGGGCGACAACATGGCGTTCATCACAACGATGGTGAACTCCTTCGGTGGCGCATGGTTTGATGCCGACTTCCGCCCGACAATCGATTCCGATGAGTGGCGCTCTGCCATCAATTTCTATGTCGATCTGCTCGGCACCTATGGACCGCCCGGTTCTGAGGGCAACTCGTTCAACGAGATCCTCGCGCTCTACAATGAAGGCAAATGCGGCATGTGGATTGATGCCACGATCGCGGCTTCCTTCCTTGAAGTAGACGGCGTGGCCTATGCGCAATCACCAAATGCCGGTAACCCGGTTGGTGCGAACTGGCTTTGGGCTTGGGCGATGGCGGTTCCTGCCGGCACCGACAATGCCGACGAAGCAAAAGCGTTCATAGAGTGGGCAACGTCGAAAGACTACATCCAGGCCGTTGCTGACCATCCTGAGTTTGGCTGGGGTTCTGTTCCAACCGGAACACGCGCCTCAACCTATGCAAATGCAGACTTCCAAGCTGCAGCAGCGTTTGCTGCCGCTGAACTTGCCGCCATCGAATCGGCTGCTCCGGAAGCGACAGATCTGAAGCCTTATGTAGGCGTTCAGTTTGCCGCCATCCCCGAGTTCCCGGAAGTTGGTTCTGCCGTTGCACAGGAAATGGCAGCAGCGCTTTCAGGCGCCAAGTCAGTTGACGATGCACTGGCTGCGTCACAAGCGGCTGCAGAAGCCATCATGAAAGAAGCCGGATACTTCGAGTAATCGGTCTCCCGAGGGGAGGGTCCGGCTCCGCCGGGCCTTCCCGCAAAACAAAGGCCGACTGAGCGGACTAAGCCGTTTCCGAGGCCCGATTCTGACAACCAACAATTCCAACATAGTGTGGAAGGCGACGATCTTCGATTCGCCGGGAGGGTAGAATTATGTCCAACAGAACGCTGCCGCGCTTGCTGCAAACGCCCGCTGTCCTGCTGTTGTTGATTTGGATGCTCGTGCCACTGAGCATGACGCTCTACTTTTCTTTCATCCGCTATGTGCTGAACAATCTACGCCGTCCTGAATGGACAACGCCGTCGATCAGCAATTGGCGCGGTTTTGGCAATTACGAGTTTGTTCTCAACTCCAAAGACTTTCTGTTTGCCATCCAAAACAGCCTTTTGATCGTGGGCAGCATCTTGTTCCTGACCGTGATCCTTGGCGTTGCCATCGCGGTTTTGATCAACAAGGCCTTTCCCGGTCAGGGGATTGTCCGGGTCCTGCTCATTTCACCCTTTTTTGTGATGCCGGCGGTCAACGCCGTCCTGTGGATCAACATGATCCTCGACCCGGTGCTCGGGCTGCAAGGCATTGCCGTTGGCGGGATCAATGACTTCATCGCGCTCATGAAAGACTTGCCGCTGATCGGCTGGTTCTTCTCGCTATGGCCGACGTTGGAGCCAATCTCGTTCCGCGCGACACAAACATCGGCCTATGCGGTCATCATCATGGTGACCTGGCAATGGACGCCCTTTGCGGTCCTGATTTTCATGACCTCGCTGCAATCAGAAGACCAGCAGCAAAAGGAAGCTGCGGTGCTTGATGGTGCCAGTGCATGGTCGCAATTCCGGTTCCTGACCCTGCCGCATTTGGGCCGGCCGATTGCGATCGTTGTCATGATCCAGGCGATCTTTCACCTGTCGCTTTATGCCGAGATCGAGATCGTCAGCCGCGGCAATGGCAACAAAAACCTGCCCTATCTGATCGGCGAATTTGCCAACAACAATATTGGTGCAGCCAGCGCCACCGGCATCTTTGCGGTCATTCTCGCCAACATCGTTGCGATCTTCCTGTTGCGGATGATCGGCAAGACCCTGATGGAATAAGGAGCGTATCGATGGCTATCGTTGCACAATCGACCAAAACCGGACGCGTCAGCCGCGCTACGCTGGCCTGGATTGTCGGACTGTTGTTCTTCTTTCCGATCTTCTGGATGGTTCTGACCAGTTTCAAATCGGATGCGGATGCGGTGAAGCCGGAGTTCCTGCTCTTCTTCACACCGACCTTTGAAAACTATTCGAACATGACAGAGAATTACGACTATTGGCGCTTTGCGATCAATTCGATCATCACGTCAGTTTTCGCCACAGTCTTCACGCTCTTTGTCGGCATCCCGGCTGCATATGCCATGGCGTTCAATCCAAGTCGGCACACCAAAGACGTTCTGATGTGGATGCTGTCCACCAAGATGTTGCCTGCAGCCGCAGTGCTTTATCCGATGACATTCTTGACCAAGAATTTCCTGGGCATCTTCGACACGCATTTCCTGCTGATTATCGTTCTCAGCCTGATCAATCTGCCCATCGCCATCTGGATGCTGTTCACCTACTTCAAAGAGATCCCAAAGGAGATCATTGAAGCCGCACAAATGGACGGTGTGAGCACGTGGGGTGAAGTGAAGGAAATCCTGATCCCATTGGCATGGGGCGGCATCGCTTCAACGGCATTGCTGATCTTCATTTTCTGCTGGAACGAAGCCTATTGGACCGTTCGGCTGACAACGACGGAAGCCGCCACACTCTCCAAACTTATCGAAGGCAACCGGGCGCCTGAGGGTCTTTTCTTTGGCCGGCTCTCGGCTGTGTCCACCGCCGCCGTCGGGCCTATCATCGTGCTCGGCTGGTTCTGTCAGAAACAATTGGTCCAAGGCTTGACCTTCGGCGCCGTGAAATAGGGGGATATTATGGGACAAATTCAACTCAAGAATGTCACGAAGACCTTTGGCGATACGCAGGTCATTCCACCTTTGGATCTCACCATCGAAGACGGCGAGTTTGCGGTTTTCGTCGGCCCTTCGGGCTGCGGTAAATCGACCATACTGCGCTCGATCGCGGGCCTCGAGTCCGTCACCGACGGGGACATCTTTATAGACGACACCCGCGTCAACAACGTCCCGGCCCGCCAGCGCGACGTCGCGATGGTGTTCCAAAACTACGCGCTCTACCCGCAT
>JBCCRB010000284.1:0-4354 GCA_039208465.1 Pseudomonadota bacterium | reverse complement strand
CTGGGCTGCAGGTGCGTCGGTCGAAAATGCATGATGAACGAGTGCGTGGCCGCCGGCGGCATAAAAGCTGGTCAGTGACGCGAGCGTCGCCACAAGCGCGAACAGCGGCAGTGGCGTGGCATTTCCAGCACGCTTTTGACGGGCTTTGACCTTTGAATGTGGTCGCGCGTCTTCCTTTTCGCATGGTGCGATCGTCTCAAAAACCGCATCTTCGATTTCATTATGGGCGTGAATGCGATTTACTCCGCTCGAGGGTTCCTGATGCTATCGTCAGATTAGGTTAACCAACCGTTTCCTGGTTGATCTTGATGCTTTGTCTGACTGACCATAGTTGGAGGAAAAATGTGCATCCGAGCGATTCGAAACGGGCGGCCGCGTTGATACGATTTGACCATGTAGGATTGCGATATGGATTGGAGCAGGAGGTCTTGCGGGACGTCAGCTTCGACATTCCTGCTCAATCGTTCCAGTTTTTGACGGGCCCGTCCGGCGCCGGGAAAACATCGCTCCTACGGCTCCTGTTCATGTCGCTGCGGCCGACACGCGGGCAGATCAGGATTTTCGACCAGGATGTGTTGACGCTGCCACGCAAGGATTTGCCGGTGCTGCGGCGCCGGATCGGTGTCGTGTTCCAGGACTTTCGCCTGCTGCATCACATGACGATTTTTGAAAATGTTGCCTTGCCGCTGCGCGTGCGGGGCCGGGCTGAGGAGAGTTATCGTCAGGATGTTTTTGATCTTTTGGATTGGGTTGGTCTTGGTGCCAAGGTGAATGCCCTGCCGCCGGTTCTGTCGGGCGGTGAGAAGCAACGCGCCGCGATTGCCCGTGCCCTGATCGACCAGCCTGAGATTTTGCTTGCCGATGAGCCAACAGGAAATGTTGACCCGCAGATGGCGCGCCGTATCCTGCGTCTCTTCGTTGAACTGAACCGCCTGGGCACGGCTGTCGTCATTGCGACCCATGATCTTGGCCTGATGGATCAGGTCAATGCGCGCCGGATGATACTGTCACGTGGGCAATTGGATATTTATGACTGATACCGCTTTCTTGCCTCTGGAGACGCGCCGCGCCGCTGCCATCGTTCCGCCCGGGTCGATTGCCGGGCAGGCGCTGGCGACGCTGGTTGCGATCATGTCCTTTCTGGCCTGTGTCACGGTGGGTGGTGTTTCGCTCGTTCAGCAAAGTGCAGCAACGTGGCAAAGTCAGATTTCCCGCGAAGCCACGATCCAGATCCGTCCAGCCCAGAATTTTGACATTGACGCCGCCTTGGCTGATGCACGGTTGATTGCCGCCGGTTTTGACGGTGTGCGCGACGCGCGCATCATCGGCACCGACGAGACGGCTGATCTTCTGGAGCCGTGGGTCGGCAGCGGGCTTGATTTCAGCGAACTGCCGGTGCCACGCCTCGTTGTCATCACCATTGATGAGACCAGTCCGCCTGATTTTGCGGCTATGGCAAGCGCGATCGAAAGCACGGTGGCCAACGCGTCTTTGGATGATCACCGTACCTGGGTTGATCAGCTTGTGTCGATGGCGCGCACGATGGTGTTCTTTGGCATCTGCGTTTTGCTCCTGGTGATGGCATCGCTGCTGCTCACAGTCGTCTTTGCGACGCGTGGTGCGATGTCGAGCAATCATGAAGTGATCGAAGTGCTTCACTTCATCGGCGCGCGCGGTGACTATATTGCGCGCCAGTTCGAGCGCCGGTTTTTTCTGATTGGCCTGGCCGGCGGCGGTGTTGGCGCCTTTGCGGCCGTGGTGCTTGGTTTTGCGGTCAGTACATGGGGAAAGGCTAACATCACCACCGCCGAAGGTGAACAGATGGCGGCCTTGTTTGGCGATTTCTCGATTCCAGGCGTCGCCTATCTGGGCATGATCATGGTGTTGATCCTGGTTTCTTTCGCAACAGCGGCAACCACACGGTGGACAGTTATTCGCACCTTGTATGAGATCGATGAACGGCGCGCCGACCCAAGCGCCTAACCGTATTGCCTGGGCGTAGGCATAATTGATGCTGTTCATCGCCACAATTGCGCATTACCACTGAACAAATGTCCGCGGAGACCGCGAATCAGAACGGGAAGGTCGTGGCGCCACGTCTCGAATGGCGTTGGGGTCGGCTTGTGCTGTTGACCCTTGGATTTGTCGTTTTCTGTTTTGTGGCTGGCTTCATGCTGTTCGTGATCAGCGTTAAAAACTACGATAACCCGGACACATCGATACGTGCCGAGGGTATTGTGGTGCTGACCGGCGGTTACGCAAGGCTCGACCCGGCTGCTGAACTTTTGCGTGACAGGCGTGGTGAGAAACTGTTGATCACCGGGGTCAATGCGAACAATTCGGCCGACACGATGCGCGATTTGCTGGCGGTGGATCAGGCGCTTTTTGATTGTTGCGTGAGCCTGGACCGGGAAGCGCTGGACACGGTGGGCAATGCCGAGATTGCCGTGGCGTGGGCTCGGCAAAACGGGTTTTCAAGCCTGCTTTGGGTGACCAATGACTATCATATGCAGCGCAGCCTCCTTGAAGTGCGCCGGATTTCCGGCGACCTGGAGATCATTCCGTTTCCAGTCTCCAACGTCAGCGCCGCACCGGAAAGCTTTGCGATGAAGGCGGACCGCTACCGCGTGCTTGCCAACGAATATGCCAAATACCTTGTTGCCCTTGTGCGCACGCCCTCGATTCGCCAAACGGTCGGCGCAGCAATTCCTCATTGGTAGAGTGGTCGGCATGACTGGCGTGCGCGCGTTCCTGTTCAACGTCCTTTTTTATCTCAGCAATGTTGTGCAAATGGTGTTTTGGACGCCGGTCTTCTTCGTGGCGCCGCGTCCGTTTTGCTGGAAGATTGTTCATTGGTGGGCGCGTTCGCTGACCTGGTTGATGAAAGCGGTCGTTGGCACGCGCTTTGAAGTGCGTGGGGTTGAAAACATCCCCGAGACCGGCGTGATTATCGCGCCCAAACATCAATCATCTTGGGATACGTTCGCTTTTCTGCCTTATGTGCGCGATCCGGTTTACATCCTCAAACGCGAACTAATGTGGGTGCCGCTGTTCGGCTGGTACATTGCGCGCATGGGGATGATCCCGATTGATCGCGGCGCGCGCGAGAAAGCCGTCGCAAAGGTCAACGAAGGGGCGCGCCGGGAGATGGCCAAGGGCCGGCAGTTGATCATTTATCCGGAAGGCACGCGGCGCGCGCCCGGCGCCGAGCCGCAATATAAATCCGGCATTGCCTATCTTTACATGGAAACTGGCGTTCCCGTGGTGCCCGTTGCCCACAATGCGGGCCTGTTTTGGCCCAAGACGAGTTTCATGCGTTATCCAGGTGTTTTTGAAATGGAGTTTCTGGAACCCATCGAGCCAGGGCTGGATCGCCATACTTTCATGCGTGTGTTGGAAGAAAGGCTGGAAACTGCCGCTGACCGCTTGCTCTTAAAGGCAGCGCGGTCAAAAAACCCGCCACCGCTTTCTGCGCAAGCGCGCAAACGGGTTGATGAACTTTTGGCCGCCGAGCAGCGCGCTCACGATGCCATCGCCTGACGCAGACGGCTTTCCAGATCTTCCATCCAATGATCCCTGATGCCCAATTCACGGATGTGGGCCGATGTATTCAGGACATAATCTTCATTGGGTCCGGCCCTGCCGACAGCGCCATGGACGCGTTCAACGGCGGTTTGGACGTCCACCTTACCGGCATATTGTTCATGATCCTGGTCCGCGACATAGGTCAGGGCCAAATGCTTTGAGCCGTCATCAAGACGGATATGGCCGACCACTTCCTTGTATACGTGGGTAATCAATTCGCGCTCGCGTAAATAGGCGATGGCAGCGTGACGATCATCCTGGGTAACCTGGTACGCGATCCCGACGCAGGAACCGCCACGATCAAGACCCATGACAAGGCCGGGGCGCTGCCGCGTGCCGCGATGTTCATAGGATGTGATGCACAAGGCCCGGTGGTAGCCAAAAAGTGTTGCCCGAGTGCGGTGAGCGTATTGAAAATCCGGTCGCCACATCAATGAGGCGTAGCCGAATACCCACAGATCAGGCATATGCTCGACAGTCAATTTGCGCATGGACGTTCCGCTATCATGTCACATTCAAATCCGAAACCTCCCACGAAGCACTCCGACCGGATAAAGTGGCTCGCCTTTGCCATCGTTCTCGTCATAGCGGTTTATACCGGTGGCTGGTTTTACGCAGCGCGGCAAATCTCCGCTCTTGCCAGCGTGCAGATCGAAGAGCTGGAAGCGACGGGAATCTCGATTGACTGTCCTGATCGGCTCGTGCGTGGCTATCCGTTTCGTATCGGCGTTTTCTGTTCCGATTTCAGTGTCGATGCACCGCGGGAGGG
>JBCCRB010000283.1:0-4375 GCA_039208465.1 Pseudomonadota bacterium | reverse complement strand
TGGTCGCCGACCTGGTCGTTTCGCCGAAAAATGAAGAGGAATTGATCCGGGTTCTCAAAGCCTGTTTTGCCCATGATATCCCGGTAACGCCGCGTGGCACGGGTACCGGCAATTACGGCCAGGCGATGCCACTTTCAGGCGGTGTTGTGCTGTCGCTTGCCGAAATGAAGGAAATCAAGGAGATCGCGCCAGGCCGTGTCATCTGCGGGCCGGGCGTGATCTGTCACGACCTGGATGTTGAAGCAAAAAAGACGGGCCAGGAATTGCGTATGCATCCGTCGACCACGCACACGGCTACGCTTGGCGGGTTTATCGCCGGCGGATCGGGCGGTGTCGGCTCGTGTACCTGGGGTGGTTTGCGTGATTGGGGCAATATTATCCGCCTGCGCGTTGTGACCATGGAAGCCGAGCCGCGGGTGCTCGAATTGACGGGCGATGATTTGCACAAGGTTACCCACGCTTACGGGACCAATGGGATCATCACGGAAATCGAGATGCCGCTGGCGCCCGCCTATGAATGGGCCGATGTGTTTGTCGCGTTCAAAGATTTCATGGATGCGGCGCGATTTTCCAATCTGGTCGGCCGCCAGGACGGCATTTTGCTGAAACTGAATGCCGTGGTCGCCGCGCCCGCGCCACAAGATTATTTCAAGCGGCACAAGCCCTTTATCGAGGATGGTGACAGTCTGTGTCTCTTCATGGTCGCGCCGCAATCGCTCGATGCCTTTTTGGCGCTGACGCAATCACAGGGCGGTCGTGTCGCGTTTAACTCTTCGACTATGAGTGCGGAAGAGCTCAAAGGCATTCCGGCAGCGTTTGAATGTGCCTGGAACCACACTACGCTGCGCGGCCTGCGGGTCGATGACAAGATTACCTACCTGCAGGTGCTTTATCCGTTCCCGACCCATTTGGAGACGCTCAAAAAATTGCATAAGCGGTTTGAAGGCGAGGTTATCGACCATCTGGAATTTGTGCGTTTCGACGGGGATGTGACATGCTTTGGCCTGCCGATGGTGCGCCATTCCAGCGATGAGCGGCTGGAGGAGATCATGGATATCTTCAATGCCGAAGGGGCGCCGATTTTCAATCCGCATCGCTACACGCTGGAAGAGGGCGGCATGAAGCAAACCGATGAGGTGCAGTTGGCGTTCAAGCGCGAAGCTGATCCGAAGGGTTTGCTCAACCCGGGCAAGATGGTTGCCTGGGATGATCCGGATTTTGACTTCTCGTCGGGTCAGACCTGGCTCTTTAAAGGGCTTGAGGCGCGTCGGCACGTTACGGAGTAGGGTCGATGCGCGTTTTAGTGCTGCACGCCCACCCGGTGGCCGAGAGCTACAATGGATTTTTGCACAGGCTGATCGTTGAGCGGTTGCGCGCGCAAAACCATGAGGTGGATGATTGTGATCTTTATGCCGAGGATTTCGACCCGCGCTTAAGCCGCGAAGAACGGCTCGGCTATCATGAAATCGGGCCAAACATCGAACCGGTGCGCGCCTATGTCGACCGGTTGCGGGCGGCCGATGCGCTGGTGATGAGTTATCCGGTTTGGAATTTTGGCTATCCGGCTATCCTGAAAGGATTTTTTGATCGGGTGTTCCTGCCCGGCGTGTCCTTCAACATAGTCGACGGCAAGGTCCGGCCTTGCCTCCACAACATCAAGAAGGTTGGTGTGGTGACCACTTATGGCGGCTCGCGCACGCGCGCCGTGCTGGTCGGGGACCCGCCACGCAAAGCGGTCAATCGCGTGCTGCGCGTCATCGTCAAGCCGGGCGCTTCAGTTCGATATATGGCGCATTACGACATGAACAGATCGACACCGGATACACGCGAGCGGTTCAGCGCCAAAGTCGCGGCCGCCATGGATGGGTTTTAGGGGAACAGAAGATGCGTGTGCTTGTTGTTTATTGTCATCCGGTACCGGAAAGCTTTTGCGCGGCTTTGCGCGATACGGTGGTGGAGGGGCTTGAGCACGGTGGCAATGAGGTCCGCTTGCTGGACCTATACGCCATGGGGTTCGACCCGATTATGGGTTGTGATGAGCGGCGGGTTTACAACGAACTCACTGAAGAACAGCATCCGCTGCCCGACCAGGCCGAGCATCTGGCTTGGGCGGAGGGGATCGTGTTTGTCTATCCCACTTGGTGGTACGGTTTGCCGGCGATGCTGAAGGGTTGGCTGGATCGGGTTTGGACGCCGTCAATCACATTCGAGATCAATATGGAGAGCGGGGTTATCAAGCCGCTGATGACCCATGTGACCAAATTGGGTGTCGTCACTACATGCGGTGCGCCACGTTGGTGGAGCTATGTTGTCGGCCATCCTGGTGTGCGGACGTTGACGCGGGGCATGCGCGCGCTTTTTGCGCGCAAGTGCAAGACCGTATTCTTGGCGCATTACCTGATGGATGTCTCAACGCCGACATCACGCAACGCGTTTCTCACCCGCGTTTATGCGAAGATGAAAGCCTTTTAGGGCGCTGACCCGCCATGATCTTTTTGAGGTCAGGGAGGTTTTGATCATGGCGGGCACTACGACGGTCGTTCACGGGTCCACCATACACCGCACGCCTGATTCCCTAGCGTGAGTTTTGCGTGTGAAAATGCCACTCTTGATTGCGTACGCTTGTGTTCGCGGTCGAATTTAGCTTGTCGGTGGCCCGCCGCCTGGTTTGAAGTGCGCTGCCAAACCAAGACAGGGATTGGGCGCGGCATGGCGACCCGCCTGATTGTAGACCTTGCCTAAGCGGGCCTTTGTCGCCGCATCCTCGATGAAGCAGGGCGGCATGGAACCGGTAATCGGACGCAGGCCTACAATCAGATCAAGCGCCAGTTGGCGAATGAATTGTGGTGCTGCGGCACTTGTTCCCATCAGATAGGCCGTTGACCCGGACCGGGTGCCTTGTGCGCGCACCCCGGCGATCAGGCGGGATTGGTCTGTCGGATTGGCAAAATCGACCGATGGCGGCATGCCGTCAGCGGTGCCAGCGCTCGCATAAAAGGCGGGTGTGAAAGGTGCCGCATCGACCAGCATCTGTCCTTCGGGTTGGCCAACAAAGCCTGCAACGGCAATGCGCGCCTTGGGTTTTGACGGGTCGATGTGGGTGGCCCACCCGTTCAATGTGCCGTGCCGGCGAATGATTTGATCATCGGCAATGCCCGCCAAGCCAAAGACTCGCCCCTCATCGTCATGGGTGCGGTAGCCGGGATCGTAAAAGTAGGATTGGCGCGCGCCATTGTCGGTATCGGCCGGGTCTTCATCACGATGGATGTAGGCGTCAATGTGGGTGAACTGCGCCGCCGACGTTCGCCGGAGCCGGATTTTCCAATGGCCACTTTCTGCCAGTTCATCCGGGGCCGTGTCGGCAAACTCGGTTGGTGCTAAGCAGATCACAAAGCGCCAGTGGCCATCGCGGTATTTTTCCAGGCCGACCTGACCGATAATCGCCCCGCCTTGTGCCTTTATCGGTTTGTGAAGCTGGGTCTTGGTGCCGCCGCCTGATGCCATCCATCCACTGATGCGCCCGTTAGGGCTGGTGATTTCGATTTTGCACTCGTCCAACAAAGCTGCGGCGCCCGCCGGGCAATTGGCCGGCGTATGGCGCACCCACAATTCAACATAGGAAGAGGTAAAGTCGTTAGGTTGGACGGCCCAGGTTAGCTGCACGTCACCATTTGTCGTGTGATCGGATGGTTGCACCATTGCGTGCATCCGATCGGCAAAACTGTTGGCAGCGGGCAGGGCGACCAGGGTAATGCCCTCTTCTTCTGCGCGGCGTTTTTCGACCAATTCATCAATGGCCGCTTCCAGTTGATGCGTGCCGTCATGCGGTCCACCAGTTGTGCCGAGCGACAGATTGATCAGCAGATTGACGGTGTCTGCGCCATAGCGCTGTTTCAGCAATTTCGCGCGTGCGATGATGTAGTGGATGGCAGCCAAAATGTAGATGTCTTTGCCGAAGCCGGACGTATCGCGCAGCGGGTTTCTGGGTAGCTGCACCCCGATGATGCGCATCAGATCCAGATCGTCGCCCGGCGACCAATCATCGGCCCCAAAACCGCAGGCAGTGTCCATCACATGGGCGCCATGGGTGAAGGGCTTATTGATGTTCACCCCGAGATCAGGGTTAGCACTGATCGCGCCCAGTTGCGGGTCGCGATAGACTGCATCCTCATCACCGTCATGAAGCAGCAGAGCAGCGTTGATATCGGCCCGCGTGAGCTCGCGGCCTAGCGGTACCGTATCGGTCAGTGCTGTGCCCGGCAGGGCTCTGGCGGTCGCAGATTGAAGCCAGCAGAACTCCAGCCGGGTCTTTAGATCATCGCGAAAATGGCGATGGGCAAAGGGCAACCCGTCATCGATCACCGCAACGACGGTG
>JBCCRB010000282.1:0-4377 GCA_039208465.1 Pseudomonadota bacterium | reverse complement strand
CGCCACAATGCGGTCGACAAGATCGCCGGTTGGATGCATTTGAACGCGGTGAGCGGCGCCGACAAGATCTTCTATACAACCGGCCGCCTGACCTCGGAGATGGTGATCAAAACGGTGATGATGCAGATTCCCATCCTCGTCTCGCGCTCCGGCTTTACCGCATGGGGCGTGGAACTGGCGCGACAAGCGGGTTTGACGTTGATAGGCCGCGCGAAAGGTAAACGCTTCACGCTTTTGTCGGGCGAACATCGCCTGATCCGCCAGCAAACGACAGGTGATGGACAAACCGACCCCGAATTGATCGGAAGGGCGCTGGATTGATCGCGCGGCACGCCATTTTGGGCGCCATCATTGCCGGCGGCCAGGCCGCGCGCATGGGCGGCCTCAACAAGCCGCTGCAGCTTTTGGCGGGCAAGCCCCTCATTCGCCATGTCTATGACCGGTTAGAGCCGCAAGTCTCCGCCCTGATGGCCAACGCAAACCGCGACCTCGACCTAATCGCGCAAAGTCTGCCGGCATCCATCGCGATCTGTCCGGACAAGAATGCTTTTCAGGGCGCCGGGCCGCTTGCCGGCCTGCACGCCGCGCTGTCCCATGCGAATGCCAATGATCTTGGTTTCGTCGCCACCGTTGCGGCGGATACGCCGTTCTTTCCCGCCAATCTGGTTGAAAAGCTCAGTCACGATCCGGACCCTTCGGCCATCCGCATAGCCCGCCAAGATGGCTATAACCATCCGCTGTTTGGCCTTTGGCCAACCGCAATCCTGCCGGATTTAGAAAACTTCCTGCGCAGCGGCGAAACCTATAAAGTCATGGCCTTCGCCAAGCGCCATCCGGTCATCCATGTTGATATCGAGGATGCGGACGACCCGTTCTTTAACATCAACACGGCCGATGATTTGGCAGTCGCAGAACAAATGATCGCCGGAGCCCTGCCATGATGCAGCTTGCCATTGATGCGCCGCGGATCGGAATTGTTGGTTGGAAGGATTCAGGCAAAACCACGCTTGCGGCCGCACTCGTCAAAGAGCTGACGCAGCGCGGTCTGCACGTCGCCACGGTCAAGAGCGCCCACCACGCCTTCACGATCGACGATCCGGGCACCGATAGCGGCAAACATGCGGCCGCCGGCGCCGCTGAGACAGCGATCCTCGGCGGTAACCGCTGGGCGATCATGCATAACCGCAGCGCCCCCGGCCAACGGGATCTGACGCTCGATGATATGCTTTTGCGCATGTCGCCCTGCCATCTCGTACTGGCCGAAGGGTTCAAGAACAGCCCGCACAAGAAAATCGAGGTGCGCGGGGCCAATGCGGACACCCCGCCGCTCAGCGTGTCGGACCCTAACATAATTGCCATTGCCACCGATACCGTGCTCGACACCGATAAGCCGGTTTTTGCCCGCGACGATATCACCGCGATTGCTGATTTTCTTTTGCGCGAACTGGGCATCGCGCCATGATCAAACGGCAATTGCGCGATGATTGCTTTGTGCATGACCGGGACAGGATGCGCCATGACGAGGTGCTGAGCCTGCTTGCCGAACGGCTGGTTCAGACGGTCGGCGCTGAGACCATCGCACTTGGCATGGCCGCCGGCCGGATCATCGATCAGGACATCATGGCGCCGATCACCGTCCCCCAAAGCGATAACGCGGCGGTCGACGGCTATGCGTTTGCCCATACTGATTATCTTGCGGCCGATGGGCAACTCACGCTCGGCGAAACGGCGAGCGCAGGAAGGCAGCGCATTGATCTAGCCGCCGGACAAGCCGTCAGAATTTTTACCGGCGCCGTGATGCCAAATGGAGCCGACAGTGTGGCAATGCAGGAAGATTGCCGCGTCGAGGGACCGAATGTTAAAATTCCAGCTGGCTTAAAACGCGGCGCGAACTGCCGCCTGGCCGGCGAAGATGTCAAAACCGGCGAGCGGTTGATCCCGCAAGGCCATATACTGTCACCGGCCCATATCGCGGCGCTCGCTTCGGTCGGCATCGATCAGGTGCCCGTGCGCGCGCGCCTGCGCGTCGGCATTTTGTCGACCGGCGATGAAATTGTTCAACCAGGCGCCACGGCAGCGCCGCACCAGGTCTTTGATGCCAACCGGCCAATGTTGTCGGCGCTTTTGCAGGACGCCAAAATTAACCTGGTCGATCTCGGCCATCTCGGCGACGATCGCGAAAAACTGCAGCAAACGATTGAAGCGGCCGCCGCCAATTTGGATTTGATCATCACCTCCGGCGGTGCATCGCGCGGTGGTGAAGACCATATGCTCGATATTCTTGACCAGTTGGGCAACCGACATCTCTGGCAAATCGCCGTCAAACCAGGCCGACCCATCATGTTTGGCCAGATTGGCGATTGCGTGTTGATCGGCCTGCCGGGCAATCCGGTCGCGGCCTTTGTCTGTACCCTCGCCTATGTGCGGCCCACCATGGCGCACCTCATGGGCACACGCCCGCGAAGACCACGGCCCTTGCTGCTGCCGGCAGCCTTTGCCATCGAAAAGAAAAAACCGGATCGACGCGAATTTGCGCGCGGCTGGCGAAACAAGGATGGGTCGGTCGATAAATTCGCCCGTGACGGATCCGGCCTGATCGCCGGTCTGACCGCGGCCGGCGGGCTGATAGAGCTGCCTGAAGCCACAACCAGCGTTGCAAAAGGCGATTTGGTTCGCTTTATACCCTTTGACGAATTTGCCATTGCCCATGAGGACCAGCCGTGAGCGCCATCGAAGCCGAAGAGGCCGTCGATCCTCCAGAACAGCTCCCCCGCTACCAGCAATTCAACCCGGCCGACCCAAACGCCGGCTATTGCCGGATGTCGATGATCGTCCACGGTGTCAGCATCGCGGTCACCCTGTTCCTCGCGATGATGCTGATCTTTGCCGGCTGGTATGCCGCGCCGCCTCCGCTTGATCTGGCGGTTGCAGCTTTCCTGTTTTACCATGTCGGGCGCCGGGTCACCCGTGGCTTTCCGCCCAACACAAACACCTGGCTGCCGCTCGCCGTTCTATTCCGCTTTGCACAAGTGACCATGCTTTTGGCGCTGGCGCTTTTTGCGCTCAGCGGCCTCGCGCTGCATTTGCTTGCCGGCAACATGGCACCAACCGTGTTAGGCGTAACGCTGTTTGAACTGTCAAACGCGCCCTTTCCCTGGTGGCAGGCATTTGTACAGGCCATTTACCGCTTCGCTGTGATCGCCTTTGCCCTGGGCGCCCTCGTCCAGCTTGGCGCCGTTCTGCAGTACCGGCGCGAGCCGGGCGCGCCCAACATCAAGCGGTTGATTTCTCCGGTTCCGGGCGGGCGTTAGGCGCGCTTGCTCAGATTTTCAGCAACAGCGAAAAATGTTGCATTTTCAGGCAAAACGGTGGGAAAGTGTTTTTAAGCAGGCGCATGGAGCGTCTCTTTTTTGTGATCAGGGAGATATCATGAAGTTCACAAAGTTTCTTTTGGCAGCCACAGCAACGCTGGCCTTGTCGGTCGGTGCGGCACATGCCGACGGACATGCATTGTCGATTAAAATCGGCACAGAAGGCGCCTACCCGCCCTTCAACAATCTGGAAGCTGACGGCTCTTTGGTTGGTTTCGACATCGACATCGCCAATGCCCTTTGCGAAGAAATGGGCGCGCAGTGCGAATTTGTGACATCGGATTGGGACGGCATCATTCCGGGCCTGCTGGCAGGCAATTACGATGCCATTATCGCATCCATGTCGATCACTGCTGAGCGGCTGGAAGTTGTTGATTTTTCCAACAAATATTACAACACACCGCCAGCCATTGCGGTGCCGAAAGACTCAGACATCACCGAGGCAACCGATGCGGCCCTTTCTGGCAAGGCAATCGGCGCGCAATCCTCGACCACACACTCCAACTATGCCGAGGAAAAGCTCTCATCAGCCAGCCTGACGCTTTATCCGACGCCTGATGAGTACAAGCTCGACATCGTCAATGGCCGCATCGACGCGGTGATCGATGATGTGATCGTGCTGTCCGAGTGGCTCAAAACCGATGATGGCGCTTGCTGCAAACTGCTCGGCACATTGACACCGGATCCGGTGATCAATGGTGAAGGCGCCGGCATTGCGTTGCGCAAAGGCGAAGATGATCTGAAAGCCAAGTTCAACGCGGCCATCGACGCAATCCGCGCCAACGGCACCTATCAGGAAATCAACGACAAATATTTTGACGTTGATGTGTATGGCGGCTGATAAATCCGCTGAATTCCAAACACCGGAATGCGGGGCACCTTTAGCCCCGCATTGCGCCCGCTGACGCAGTTTGCATGGACGCTTGGACCCTCATTTCATTTGGCGACCAGGGCTGGGGTGACGAAATCGCCCGCGGCGTTGTGGTCACCGTTTCACTGGCGCTGG
>JBCCRB010000281.1:0-4378 GCA_039208465.1 Pseudomonadota bacterium | reverse complement strand
CCAGCGCTGGCTTGACCATGGCATGGAGGAGGCAGCCGCCACGCAGCGCGCTCTTGCAAACGACATTCCAAACGCCGCTTTTGTGGCGGCCGAAAGCGCGCGCGCCGATTTAACACTGAGTTGAACTGAGGCGAGTGCCGCCGGGCCACGACCTGCTGGCATCAAAACACCGGAACGCACAGACCTTGCAAAGGTATGCATTGCCTGCCTAAACTGCGCCATCACACTGGGAGGATATGTGATGAAACCAATGCTGAAGACCGGCGTCCTTGCCGGCGCCGCGCTCGCGTTTGCGCTTTCAACAAGTCTTGTACACGCTGATACGATCCGCTTCTGGACAACCGAAGAACAGCCTGAGCGGTTGGCCAAGCAGCAAGAAATGGCCGCACAGTTCGAAGCCGCAACCGGCACCGCCGTCGAAGTCATTCCGGTTTCGGAGAGCGATCTGGGCACCCGCACCACGGCGGCTTTTGCCGCCGGTGACCTGCCTGATGTGATCTACCACACGCTTCAATACGCACTGCCATGGGCAGAAGCCGGTATTCTCGACGTCGACGCGGCCACCGATGTGGTTGAAGAATTGGGCGCCGACACATTTGCGCCGGGCGCCATCGCGATGGCCAGCACCGGTGACGGTGTCGCTTCTGTTCCCGTCGATGGTTGGACACAGATGGTCGTCTATCGCGCCGACAAATTTGCAGAAGCCGGCCTTGAGCCACCAACATCCTACGCCAATGTGCAGGCAGCTCTGGAAGCCCTGCACAACCCGCCGGAAATGTATGGCTTTGTCGCCGCCACCAAGGTTGACGAAAACTTCATGAGCCAGGTGCTGGAGCATGTCTTCCTGGCCAACGGTGTCTCACCGGTCAGTGCCGACGGGTTTGCACCGCTCGATGAAGCGGCAACCACCGAAGTGCTGGAATTCTACAAATCGATCGCCAAGGCTTCACCGCCCGGTGAATTGTTCTGGCAGCAATCGCGCGAACTCTATTTCGCCGGTCAGGCCGCGATGATCATCTGGTCACCTTTTATCCTTGATGAGTTGGCAGGTCTGCGCGATAGCGCCCCGCCCACCATCAATGATGACCCGACCTCGTCGGAACTGGCGTCAAAAACCGGCATCGTCACCACCTTCTCCGGCCCGTCCAACCCTGATGGTGCCGCCTGGGGTGATGTGCGTTACTTCGGTATCACCAATGATGCTGACACCGACGCAGCCATGGAATTCGTGAAATTCTCCATGGATGAAGGCTACACACAAACCTTGTCGATCGCACCGGAAGGCAAGTTCCCGGTCCGCCGCGGCACCGCCGACGATCCGGACAAGTTCTCGCAAGCCTGGGCAGCATTGCCGGTCGGCGTTGATCGCAAAGCGCCACTTGGCGATCTTTACGCGCAGGAGATGATCGACGAGATTGTTGGCGGGCTTGATGTCGCGCAACGTTGGGGTGTTGCCGAAGGTCAATTGAGCCTGGCGTCGAAAATGATCAATGCACAAGTGATCAACCGTATCGTGCGTCAATTCATCGATGATGAAATCGA
Organism: Pseudomonadota bacterium; assembly: GCA_039208465.1. GTDB lineage: Bacteria > Pseudomonadota > Alphaproteobacteria > Rhizobiales > Rhizobiaceae > JBCBDX01. The sequence continues at coordinate 2,836 of JBCCRB010000281.1, read as the reverse complement.
CGCGGCAGCAGCCGTTGCAGCCCTGAACGATCAACTCGGCGAAATCGAATAGCCAAGTAAAGCACCCTGCCGCGGCATGAGCTGCGGTAGGGTCTTTGGCTGATCGAAAGCAACCCCATGACCGCTGCGACACCACCAAAGGGTATCGGCCCGCTGCAAAAACGCGAAGCGCGTCTTGCATGGGGCCTGTTGCTGCCCACGATCCTGATTATTGCAGCGGTCGTCATTCTGCCCTTGTTGGCGATCTTCTGGATTTCATTCAAGCCAGTTCAGCTCGCTGACCTTCGTCCACCGGAAGTCGTTGTTCGTGAAGATCTGCGCGGCCGACCCGCTGCGCCGGGTGATGCGGCCGAGATCCGCTACCGCATCCGCAATTCAAGCCAGGATCAGACCATCGCGGGCGTCACGCTGACCGACACTTTACCGCCCGGGCTTGAGGTCACCGATCTTGATCAGCGCTGCACACTCGAAGGCCAGGCCCTTTTCTGTGATTTTGGCGACATTGATGGCGGTTTCCGCGAGGATTTCCGCATCCCCGTGACCGTAGCGGCGAGTTATCTTGAAGGCGGCGATGTCAGTGACAGCGAACCCGTGATGACCGGTCGCTCCGAATTTGTGCTGACGAATTTCGAGTTTACCGGCGAGAATTTCGACCGTGTGTTTGATGGCGGCGAGTTCTGGAGCGTCCTTGGCGTCACCATTTTCTACACGCTCTTTGGCACGATCGGCGCGATCATTCTCGGCCTTTTCGCCGCGATGCTGCTCAATCGAGAGTTCCGCGGTCAGGGCATATTGCGCGGCCTGTTCCTGTTTCCCTATGTGGCGCCGATGATCGCGGTCGCCTTTACCTGGATCATCCTGTTCGACCCTTTCTCCGGCTCGGCCAACGCGCTTTTGGTGCAGATGGGCGTGGCCGACGCACCGATCAATTTCTTTGGCCAGCGCCCCTTTGCGCTGATCATGGTCACCGTGTTTGCGATGTGGGGCTATTTCCCGCTTTGCTTCCTGTTCATCCTGGCCCGTATGCAGTCGATCGACCATGACATGTATGAAGCCGCCGACATGGACGGCGCCTCACCATTCCAGAAATTCTGGTACCTGAGCCTGCCCATGCTGTTCGGCATCCTGTCGGTCTTGTTCCTGCTGCGCTTCATCTGGACGTTCAATAAGTTCGACGACATCTTCCTGCTAACCGGGGGCAATGCCGGCACGCGCACGCTCACCGTCAATGTCTATGAGCAGGCCTTTGCGATCTCCAACATTGGCGCCGGCGCCGCCGTGGCGGTGGTGATCTTCGGCTGCCTGCTGCTCTTCTCCTTCTTCTTCTTCCGCTTCATTAGTCGGGAGGAAGGCCTATGAGTGCACTGCGTTTCGGTTACGTCACCGCACCGCTGCTGGGCGTGCTTTGGACATTCGTGATTGCCACAACAGTTGCGGTCACCATGAGCTTTGCCACCGGCGACGCCTACCGCCCGACCATGCTCTGGTCGCTGCCTGTCGGGATCGGTCTTGGCTTCCTGGCGTTGATCCGTCCCAATTACTGGCTGGTCGCAGGTGCCGCAGCCCTTGCTGGCGGCGTGCTTCTCTTTCTTGGCGTCGGCCCTTTGCTGGCCGAAACCGATGCGACCGGCCAGCGCATCATCGCATCACTCTTGTTTGGCATCGGCACCGGCTGGCCGCTGGCCTACTTCGTGCGGGAATTGCCGCAAGGGGTACTGACCCGGCACGAATTTGAAGAGGCGGTCATCCGGTTCCTGCTCGGGGTCGGCTACATCTTCTTCATCGCGATTGTGATCATTCCCTTCTACGTGATGGTCATGACCAGCCTGAAGAACCAGGCGGAATTGCTCGCCAATCCGCTCGATTTTTCCCTCGACCTTTCCAAGGGCTGGGATCTTTTCCGCAGCTATCGCGAATTGATGACGGACTTCAATTTCGGCTCTTATCTGTGGACCTCATTTTATGTCTCGGTGCTCACCGTCATCTTGACGCTGCTGTTTTCGGTTCCCGGCGCCTATGCGGTGGCCCGGCTGCGCTTTCGCGGGCGCGCCGCGTTCTCGCGCTCGATCCTGTTGATCTACATGGTGCCGCTAATCGTCCTCGCGCTGCCGATCTACATCGCCTTTTCCGTTACCGGCCTGCGCAACACGATCGCAGGCATTTTGATGATCTACCCGGTCACCACGATCCCGGTCGCGCTTTACATGCTGCAGGGCTATTTTCGCGGCCTGCCGGCGGAAGTTGAGGAAGCCGGCCTGATGGACGGGCTGACACGGCTGCAGGTCGTCTGGAAGATCACCTTGCCGCTCTCCCTGCCGGCGCTCGCATCGGTCTCGCTCTACGTTTTCATGATTGCCTGGAACGAGTTCCTGCTCGCCTTCATGCTGCTCGATGATCCATCGAAATTCACCCTGACGCGTGGCATCGCTTCGCTCAATTCCTCCGAAATTCCGCGCCAGCATCTGATGGCCGGATCGGTCATCGCGACCGTGCCGGTAATGGCCCTGTTCCTCGGGCTTGAGCGCTTCATGACCAAAGGCCTGACGGCGGGAAGCGTAAAGGGATGAACATCCAGCCATTTGCTAATTTGGACAGCCAGGCCCGGGACATTTTGAGGCTCAATGACCGCGGTGGTTATACGGTGCCAACCGCGGGCCTCTACCCCTATCAATGGAATTGGGATTCAGCGTTCGCCGCCTGGGGTTTCGCCACCTTTGACATGGACCGCGCCTGGCAGGAATTGGAAACCCTGTTCGCCGGCCAGTGGGACACCGGCATGGTGCCGCACATCCTGTTCTATCAGGTCGACCCGGACTATTTTCCCGGTCCCGATGTT
>JBCCRB010000280.1:0-4380 GCA_039208465.1 Pseudomonadota bacterium | reverse complement strand
TGCCGACAGCGCCGCCGGCCAAAAGGCCGATGCCTGCGCCGATCAGCGCGTTGCGGCGGTCGTCACCGCCTGCCAGCGTTCCAAGTCCAGCACCAACGGCTGCACCAATGGCAGCGCCGCCAGCGGTGCGTGATACTTGTTGTTGACCGGTAAACGGATCGGTCGTTGTGCACGCGGCGGTCGCCAACAGGGTTGCGGCCAGCGCGATGATGGGTGTTTTTTTCATGATCGTATCCATTTCAATCCGGATTCGTTTTGCAGAATAGGCTGCGGATCGCATTGGTGCAAATAAAGGCGTAAATTTGATCACTATGACACAAATGTGCCGACTGTTATCGTCTCATATAGACTTCATAGCCATCAATCGTTGTTTCCAAACGATATAAGTCCGATGGCCGCCCCTTTGGTCCCTGGTTCGACCAGATGGCCTCAACGGCATCGGGTTTGCCCGATCGCAACCCGACGGGCATGATCACGATTTCCGGCCTTGTATCAAATAAAGTTTCGCGAAAGGCCTGCCATTCAAACTGTTTGGCCGTGTCGATGCGTGAGAGAAGCGCGGCGTCGGTGCCATCATGGTCGGCTATTATCTGATCACCATAGGTGGTGATTGATAGAAAGGCTGCCGGTGCCACGAACTCCAAATCTGCGACGCGGGAGACGGGGTGGCCGTCAATCATTGAGTTGGAGATCGGCATGAATGTTGCGCCGCGATGATTATCAGCCAGATAGTTTTTCAAATCCGGGCTTAAATTAGCACCGCCAGAAAACACGCCCCATCCCATCGCGATCGCGAGTGCAGCGGCGAACGCCGGCACCGGACCGGGGTGTTTTTCGCCGACCGGGCGGCGGTACAGGGTGAGGACCGCGAGAGTGGCCAGCACATAGGCTGGATACGCGTGATAAGGAAATGCGCGCCCCATCAGCCACAGCGCTGTGATGTGTCCAACGGCAGATGCAAAGAGCAGAACCGTCAGCGGGCTCCATTGCCGTAGCGGAATGCATACGACGACTGCGATCAGCACAACGAGTAGTGCGGCCGTGTGCACCTGCAGTGGCAGCACGGTCATGTGAGGCGCATAGGCTGACAGGATCAGCATGATCATCTCGCTGAAAAACGCGGGATGAAGAATAAGGAACAGGCCGGTCAAGGCGATAACAATCAGGGCACCGATGATGTTCTCGGCATGAAAGGCGGGGCGCAATGAGCGTCGCATGGCACATAGCGCGGCTACCGGCGCAAGAACGGTGAGCACATAATAGGGCTTGACCAACACCATGGCTGCGCAGCCAAGACCGCAAAGAAGAACCAAGGGCCAACCGGGTTTGGCGCGTGGCGATGCTGCACGCCATGCCTGCATCGCCAGCCAGGGCAGAAGGCCGAGCAGGCCGATGAATTCCCGTTGTGCATAGGTGTAGGCTGCGATCACATAAAGCAGCGCAAAAAGAATGATGCCGAACCATACCGATTGTGCGGCATCAATCAGCTTGGCGCGCATCAGCAGGTGCGAAGTCAACGCATAAGACGCAACGGCCGTAGCTGCGATCATGCCGTGGAGCACGATTTCGGCGCGCAGACCTGTTGCTTGTGCAATCAAGACAGGAATCCGATAGAACCAGACAGGCATAGCCGGGTTCACGACCAGGAGGTCAACATAAAGCTGTTCGCCAGCCAGCAGGCGTTCATTAAGCGTCAGCAACCAGGAAACGTCGGTGTGAAAACCGAGCCGGGCCTGAACGTAAACGGCGGCGGCGACAACCAGCAGTAAAGCAGTTATTTGGCTTGGCGTAATTGCCGTTTGTACCAATTGGCGCACGTTAAACACCGACAAAATCCAAACGCGTTTCTTGGGTTAGCAGCAGCATGATTGGTTGCCTATTGACGCAGCGCATACACGCGAAAACCATCGACGCGGCTTTGAAGGTCGTAAAGGTCGACTGGGCGCCCGCGTGGGCCCTCTTGCAACCAGATGCGGTTCAGCGCTTCGGGCTTAAGCGTCGCTAGCGTTTCCGGTATGACGACGATCGCCGGTTTCCGGTTGAAGATCGCGTCACGAAACGCTGCGTGCTCCAGGCTTTTTGAGTGCTCGATCTGTGCCAGCAACGCCGGATTGTCGGTTCCGGACTGCATCGCCACGGCATCGCCATAGACAGTGGTTGAAAGGAAGGCTGCCGGCCCAACAAACTGCAGGCCTGCGGCGCGTGAAATTGGATGCCCGTCCTCCATGACATGGGAGATCGGCAAAAAAGTTTTGCCGGCGTGATTGTCTGCCAGATAGTGCTGAAGCTCAACGCTTGCCGGGCCGACGGCAGCAAAGGCCCTCAGGCCCGCCCAGATGGCAGCCAAGCAGATTAGCGCTGGAAGATAGGTTGTATTTCGTGCCGCCTCCGGCGAGCGGTACATGCTCATCACCGCGAGCGCGATCAGGACATAGGAGGGAAAAACGTGATAGGGCAATGCACGGCCCATGATCCATAGCGCAGCAAGGTGACCGATTGCCGACGCGATCAGTAGGGTCGTCAGCGGCGCCCACGCGCGGGGCCTAACGCGCAGTGTGATCGAGGCTAAAACGACGGTCAGCACGAATGTGTGGTATCCCAGCCGAAACGGTGTGCTGTAAGGTGCGTAAGTCGACATGATGATTTCCATCATGTTGGCGAAGAACGCGGGATGTAACGCAACAAACAGGCCAGTGAAGCCGATGGTCAGCGCGGCGCCCATAAGGTTTTCAAGATAAAAGGCTGGTTTCAGCGAACGGCTTTGTACGCACATCACAACGACCGGTACCAGGATGGTCAACGCGTAATATGGCTTTACGAGCACAATCGCCGCGCAGCCAACGCCGCACACCACGATGGCTGCCCAGTGCGGTTTTTGGCCAGCATTTTCACACCGCCATGCCTGGAGTGCCAGCCAGGGCAGCAGGCCAAAAAGTGCAATATGCTCACGCTCTGCAAAAGTGTGGGCGGAAACCAAATAGAACAGCGCCAAAAGACTGATCACCAACCAAACGGCTTGCTGCGGGTTAATCAGCTTTGCGTTTCTCAAAATTGCGATCGTCGCAGCGAAGGAGGCGCATGCCGTCATCGCCATCATAAGATGGAGAACAATCTCTGCCCGAATGCCGGTTGCTTCAGCCAACAATACCGGGATGCGATACACCCAAACTGCGACGGCTGGATTGACAACCAGAAGGTCTACGTAAAGCTTTTCACCGGCGATCAACCGCTCATTGAGGGTGAGTAGCCAAGACACGTCCGGATGGAAGCCAAAATGGCCCTGGACCAGTGCTGCCCCGGCAATAACCGTGAACAGGGCAGACCATTGAAGGATGGAAATCCGCTTGATTTCAGCCAGTGTCATCGCGAGCTCCGTTGGCAGCGACCTTTACGACTGAAACCTTTCTTTTAATTTAAGTCATCGGCTCATACGGGCTATGTACAAGGCCAGCGCCGCCGCATTGGACACGTTGAGTGATTTTATCGGGCCAGGCATATCGAGCCGAGCCAGATCAGCAACCATTTGGCGCGTCTTTTGACGTAACCCTTTTCCTTCCGCGCCGAGCACGAGCGCGGTTTTTGTGTTGCGCACCGTTTGCGCTAAATCGGCCGCGCCTTCAGAATCAAGGCCAACGGTGTGATAGCCGCGCTCATTGATTGCCTGTATCGCGTTGGCCAGGTTGCGCACAGTCACATATTTGATGTGCTCCAAACCTCCGGATGCGACCTTCGCGAGGATCCCTGATTCGCCTGGACTGTGCCGCGTTGTTGATATGACCGCGCCAGCACCCATGGCAACTGCGGACCGGATGATGGCGCCGACATTGTGCGGATCAGTGACCTGATCGAGGACGAGCAGGAGGTCCGTATCCCAACAGTCTTCTAAAGTGTTGGTTTGCAGCAAGTCTGCTTCGATAAGGACGCCTTGATGCACCGCATCGCCACCAAGTTTCCTGTCAATTTCCTTCGGGTGCACTGTTTCAATCGGGAACGTCGCGCGCTCCAGCTGTTCGGCTTCCAATTTGGCGCGCGCATTTTCGCTGACCCACATTGCGCGAACCGTCCGTTCAGGGTTGGCAAGGGCGGCATCGGCGGTGTGCAATCCATAGAGCCAAACGCGGCCTTCAGGCGGTTGATTGTCCGGCTGCGCGTAGGTTCCGCTTTTCTTAGCGTTTTCCCGATGCTTACGGCGAAGATTAGCGTAATGGGTGTCTTGCTTGCTCATGGGTTCTAGTAGCGCGGACATTTGGTGATTGCGAGTTCAGTTTTTCTGCCCTTGACCGCATAAGCCGTGTTGACTTGGCACATGGGCATGGCCATAAGGCGCGCCTGTGTCGCGCGAGCGCACAGACCATCATCGGTTGGCCGGAATGGGGGAAT
>JBCCRB010000279.1:0-4381 GCA_039208465.1 Pseudomonadota bacterium | reverse complement strand
CTGATACATTTTGGGTCGAACAGGGTTCGGGCGCGCCAACGATTGCGCGTATGGCCAGTACGTTCGATGTGGCTCGTATGGATATCTTGCTGCTCGTTTGCGCGCCTGACTTCACGGTCGGGCACAGCGGCGGCATTGATTTTGTCATGGATGATCAAGGTCGGCTGAGCCGTGCGCAAGGCGCAAGTACGGGCTTCATCTACGCCGGCGTTGCCATCATGCATCCGCGTATCTTTGAGGGTGCTGAAGTGACACCGCATTCGCTCAACCGGTATTTCGACACAGCCATCGCAGCTGGCCGTCTCTACGGCATGGTGCTGGAAAATGCGGTTTGGTACACGGTCAGTACGCCTGAAAGCCTGTTAGCGGTCGAGAAACGCTTGCGTCTGGATGGGGACATGGCACCCTTTGACGATGAAGACCTCTGACAATCCGCCTGCACAAAAGGGATATCAGCAACCGACCGTCTTTTCGGTGCCGCCCGGAGAGGCTTTTCTGCCACTTGTCGCCCAATCGATCTGCGATGGCACCGTTTTGCCCGGTGTCTCAGCTCGTGACGGCCCGTTGGCCCTTGCCAAGGCAACACTTTACGTGCCGACGCGCCGGGCCGCGCGTGAGTTGCGGTCGGCCTTTGTCGATGTGCTGCCGGCCGGGGCGGCGCTGCTGCCGCGCATTGTGCCGCTGGGCGAATTTGATGAGGATGCGGCGTTTTTCCGGCACGGCGATCCATCCAACATTTTGAAGCTGCCGCCTGCCGTCAGCGCGATGGAACGGCAGATCATTTTGGGGTCGTGGGTTTCTGCCTGGGCGAAAGCCTTGGCCCCGGACGCACAAAGTCTTTTGGGCGATGCACCCGCAACGCCGGTGTCGATGACCGATGCGTTCTGGATGGCGCGCGATCTGGCCGCGTTGCTTGATCAGATGCAAACGGAAGAAATCGGCTTTGCCGCCCTGGACGATGTGATTGATGCCGACATTTCCGATTGGTGGAAACTGACCCATACGTTCCTTTCGGTGGTTCGTGATCAATGGCCATTGGTCCTGCGTTCGCTGGAACGCGTTGACCCTGCCGTGCGGCGCACGATGCTGCTCGATGCCGAGAGGTCGCGGATTGAGGCCTCAGCGTCTGATGCGCCATTTGCGGTTATCGGATCGACGGGCACCATCCCCGCGACTGCGCGGCTCATCGAAACGATTGCCAAGCGCGCCAGCGGCGCAGTGATCCTGCCAGGCTATAACCGGCACATGAGCACGGCGGTTCGGCAAGCGCTTGAGTCAGATGACAATCTGGCCTCGGCCATCGGGCACCCGCAATTTGGCATGCACCGGTTGGTGCGCACCATTGGTGCAGGGCATCCCGATCTAGTGCGCGATTTGGCCCGGCCAGACATGGCCAACGCCTTGGAAGCGCGGCGCGGCTGGGTAGACGCTGCGATGGCGCCGTCTTCTACAACCAATCATTGGGTCGCGGCGCGGCGCGCGCTGACACCAGATGCGTTTGAGGACGTCGCGATCCTGCATGCACGCGATGCGGGCGAAGAGGCGCTGTCGGTCGCCTGCGCCTTGCGAGCGGCCATCCTTGATCCTGATGTGCAATGTGCGCTTGTTACGCCGGACCGCGCGCTGGCGCGGCGGGTTTCGATTGAGTTGACGCGGTTTGGTATTCAGGCCGATGATTCCGGCGGAACACCTTTTGCCAACACACCGCAAGGCCTGTTGTTGGCGCTGACGCTGCAGGTCGCGTGTGATGGACGCGACCCCAATGATTTGCTGGCCCTGCTGAAGCATCCGATGGTTCATCTGGGCTTTGACAGCCAAGCCTATCGCCAGTTCGCCGATTTGTTTGAACTGATCGTGTTGCGTGGCGGGCAGCGCCGTTTTTCGATCGGTAATCTGACTGCTGGCCTGACGAGCAACCTGCGCGCGCTGGACACAAGGTCTGGCTCCAGACGGCTGCCGCGGTCGGCGCCGGATTTGACCGATACGCTGCGCCAGTCCTTGGCCGATTTTACCGAAAAGCTGGAAAGCCATCTGGCAGGCTTTCGCGATCAACTTGATGAAAACACGCCGGTTCCACTGTCCGAACTGGCGAGGCGGACAACAGCACTGCTTGAAGCGCTGGCCTGTGATAGCGACGGTATCATCCCAGCCCTTTATGCCGAGGATGCCGGTGCGCTCCTGTCAGACGCGTTGGCCACCTTATGTGACCCGGACCTGACCACTGAGGTGACGCTTGAGACCTGGCCCGGCATCGTTAAGGCGTTGATGGCCGGCTCAGTGGTGAAACCGGACTATGGCGGCCATCCGCGCATCTCCATCTGGGGCACGCTGGAAGCGCGGCTTCAGCATGTCGATTTCATGGTGCTTGGTGGCTTGAACGAAGGCAGTTGGCCAGCGATTGCCGAGAATGATGCTTTTATAACCCGCACGATGAAGCATGCGATGGGTATGGAGCCGCCAGAGCGGCGGGTTGGTCTGGCAGCGCATGATTTTCAGATAGCGATGGGCGCGCCGCGCGTTCTGCTCACACGTTCGGGGCGCAAGGATGGTTCGCCCACGGTTGCATCACGCTGGCTGCAGCGGCTTGAAACGCTTGCCGGCGGTGATGCGGTTAAGGCCATGCGCGAAACCGGTGCGCAGCATGCGGCGATGGCGACAGCACTAACAACGACAGACCGGGAAAAGCCGCTCGGCGCACCGGAACCCAAGCCACCGGTTGCGCAGCGGCCCAAACGGCTTTCGGTGACCGAAGTGGAGACGCTGCGCCGCGACCCTTACGCCATTTACGCCAAGCATGTTTTGGGTCTGCGACCGCTGGAACCAGTTGTTGAGGAGCCTGACGCACGGCTGCGTGGCACGTTGATCCATGCCTGTGCGGAGGCGTTTGTTGCGCAGGACATCGACTATGGCGCGGCCAACGCCGCTGATCGATTGCGCGCCATTGCTCGGACTGTTTTCGATGACGCCGATCTGCCAACCGATATCGACACGATCTGGTGGTCCCGCATGCAGGCGCTGATCCCGCGCCTTGTTGAATGGGAAGCTGACCGCAACACGCTGGTGCACACACGTCATACCGAGTTGGTTGCCGCGCCAACGCCGATTGACGATACGGGCGTGGTGCTAACCGGGCGGGGTGACCGTTTCGATGTCAGGCACGATGGCCTGATCGACATTATCGACATCAAGACCGGTGTTCATCCATCTCTGCCGCAAGTGCAACACCGATTTGCGCCGCAATTGCCGCTCGAGGCAGCGCTTTTGTTGCGCGGTGCGTTTGCTGACCTCAGCCCGCAAATTGGCGAGCTGATCTATTTGAAATTGGGCGCGCGGGGCGAGGTTGATGACAAAGTTGTCGGACCGGTCGCGGTGAAAGCAGATCCGAAGAAAAACGAGGCGCATCTGACCAGCGCCGATTTGGCAGACCGCGATTGGCGCGCCTTGGTCAAACGCGTGCGCAGCTTTGAAAATCCCCAAACCGGCTATGCGTCCTGGTTGGCACCGGAAAAGCAAAATCGCTGGCCGGGCGACTATGATCATCTGGCCCGGACTGCGGAATGGGGCAGCGAAGTCGATGTTTCCGGCCAGGATGCGGGGGGCGATGATGTCTGAAGCACGCGTGACCGTTCTGCCCGATGCGGCGACCCAATCGAAACAGACCATCGCGGCTGACCCGAAGATCTCTGCCTGGGTGTCGGCGAACGCCGGATCAGGCAAAACCTATGTTCTGGCGACGCGCGTTATCCGGCTTCTGCTGGACAGGGTTGATCCGTCAAAACTGCTGTGCCTGACATTTACCAAAACCGCCGCTGCTGAAATGAAGTCGCGGGTATTTGAACGGCTCGGCGCCTGGGTGGTAATGGATGATGCCGCGCTGGCCGATCAGTTGGCGCAGATCGATGGCCAACGGCCCGGCCCGGCCAAGCTGCAATTTGCGCGCACGCTGTTTGCCGCTGCGCTTGAAGCGCCGGGCGGTCTGAAAATCCAGACGATCCACGCCTTCTGCGAGGCGCTTCTGCACCGGTTTCCGCTGGAGGCGAATATTGCCGGGCATTTCGATCTGCTTGACGATTATGGGGCGCAAGGGCTGATGGCGGAAGCGCGGCGCCATGTGCTTTCGGGCAGCGACCGGCCGGCGCCGTTGACAAAAGCCGTTGACGAAGTGCTGACCCAGGAGGGCGAAGCCGCGTTTGGCGATCTGATCGCAGCGATCATCGCCAAGCGGCGCCTACTTTGGGACTTTTTGCAGGACAAGCCGGAAAATGCTGCGCTGTCGCGGCTCTATGCCGACGCGTTTGGTCTTGAAGCCGGCGTCGACCGGGCGACGATCATCGCACGTGCCTGGCCTTTAGACTGGTTCGATCAAACCAATCTGGCGCGG
>JBCCRB010000278.1:0-4386 GCA_039208465.1 Pseudomonadota bacterium | reverse complement strand
GTGTGGAGTTCGGCGCCTTTTGCCTTCGTGGTGTTTTATGCGGGCTTGCAGACAGTGCCGCAGGACACGTTGGAATCAGCGATGATCGACGGCGCGTCACGATGGGAGCGGATCCGGTTTGTGGTCATTCCTTATCTGGCCCCGCTGGCTCTTTTCGTCGGCCTGATCCAATTGATGGACAATTTCCGGGTATTTGAACCGATTGTCGGCTTCAATTCAGAGGCCCATGCCACGTCGTTGTCGTGGATCATCTATAATGACATGAGCTCTGATACGGCCCTGCTGAACTCAGCGGCAACAACGTCGATGCTCACTATTGTTGGTGTCGCAATTCTACTTACGCCAGTGCTCATTCGCACTTGGCGCGATTTTAAAGGGTAATCAGGTCGATGTCAGCAGAAGCAAAAAATCGTGCGGTCGGCATCCAAATTGCCTCCACCGCTTTTATCATTGTCTGGTTGATAGCCGCTTCGTTCCCGTTCCTGTGGACCATGTGGGGATCGTTCAAGGTTGAGGGTGATTTCTTTTCACGCGCTGATTGGACCAATGCCCTGTTTGGTGTGCGAACAGTCATCGAAACCGGCGGGTCTTTCACCGGCGCGGGCTATGATGGCGCGTGGGTGCAGGAAGAGTTTTGGCGCGCAGCGCTCAACACGATGGTGGTCGTGGTCTTTGTTGTTATCATTTCGCTGACGTTCGGTGCGTTGGGCGGCTATGCGCTTTCGCGCTCGGGCTTTAAGTACACATTCTTTATTCTGATCATCGCGCTGATATTCCGCGCGATGCCGCACATCACCCTTGTTTCAGGTTATCTGCTGCCGTTTTTTGAATGGAACTTATGGGGTCATTTGTCGACGACAATCATTGTGCTGGTTGCGATCAATCAGCCCTTTACTTTGTGGATGCTCCATTCATTTTTCCAGAACATTCCCAAAGAGTTGGACGAAAGCGCGATGGTGGATGGGTGCACGCGTTTTCAGGCGTTCCGCCATGTCATTATACCGGTCATGTGGCCTGGTGTGATCACAACGGGCCTGTTCTCTTTCTTGCTCGCTTACAATGATTTTGCCGTGACGGCCCTGCTGCTGTCTAAAGAAAACCAAACCATGGTTCCCAAAATTGCGAGCTTCCTTGGGTCAACCCAGGAGGCGGGTAACGTCATGTTCGCAGTGGCAGCCGTTGTGTCGGCTTCCGCGCCTCTCTTCATTCTCGTCTTGTTCTTCCAGCGCCAGATCGTTTCCGGTCTGACCGCCGGTGCCGTCAAAGGGTAACTTCAAAATGGCTGGTATCTCACTTAAAAAAGTCACCAAAAGATGGGGCAGCTTCGTCGGTGTCGACGAGTTTAACCTGGAAATCGGGGATCGGGAGTTTCTGGTCCTCCTCGGGCCGTCCGGTTGTGGCAAAACCACAACGATGCGCATGGTTGCCGGATTGGAGGATGCCACCTCTGGTGAAATCTGGATTGGTGACACGGTGGTCAACAATCTTGATCCGAAAGACCGGGATGTCGCGATGGTGTTCCAGTCCTACGGTCTGTACCCAAACTTGACGGTCTGGGAAAACATCCGGTTTCCGCTGCGGATCCGCAAGATTGATCCGTCTACGCATCAGGAACGCGTGCAACGGGCTGTGGACATGGTGGAGCTCAACGATTTCGTGCACCGCAAGCCGGCCGCACTTTCGGGCGGTCAGCGGCAGCGGGTTGCCTTGGCGCGCGCCATTGTTCGCACGCCCAAGGTTTTCTTGATGGACGAACCACTATCGAATTTGGATGCGAAATTGCGTGTGTCGACGCGAGCGCAGATCAAGAATTTGCACCATGAGCTGCAGGTAACGACGATCTATGTCACGCACGACCAGATTGAAGCGATGACCTTGGCTGATCGGGTGGTGGTGATGAATAAGGGCGTTGTCCAGCAGGTCGGCACGCCCAAGGAGATCTATGACAACCCGCAAAACACATTTGTCGCCGGCTTTATGGGCACCCCGGCGATGAACCTGATGAATGGGGAGTTAAAGGACGGGACGTTTACCGGCGAGAATGTGACCATCAAAGGCGTGAAGTCGAAGCACAATGGCAAGGTCACGCTCGGCTTCCGTGCCGAAGATGCGGCCATCGCAAACGGAAAAACCGCGCAAATCAATGCCCCGGTCTACTCCATGGAGCTGCTTGGTGATGCGTCCATGGTGACGATGATGGCCGGCGGCGCCATGATCGCCATTAAGGCCGAGAAGGACTATTTTGCGGAAATCGGCACGCAAGCCAAGGCATCCATTCCGGCCTCGATCTGTCATATTTTTGATCAAGAAACAGGTATGCGGGTCGAAGGCTGATATCTGTGCCATCGACATTGCAACCTAAGAAGCCTGGCGCGGTTTCACTTGCTCCAATATCGTGTTTCGGCGCAGCTGGGCGGTGCGAATTCACACAGTTTCTGACCGAGTGAGTGCATTTCACGTTCCGATTGGCGCGGCCCAATGACATCGGCAAACACGAACGCACCATTGATGATGATCGGCAATCGTGCCGCACATTTTGTGGTTGATGAAGCATGGGCTGCGCTATGCGTGCGATAAACGGTACGTGCAGTTTGAATAGTAAAACAGGAGCGGCCCGAGCATGGCCATAAAGGGTTTTTCACAGCGTTGGCGCGATTTTCCTGACTACATAATCGGGATCACCAAAGAGATCTGGGAAGAGCGGGGCGTTGGGACGCTCAACCATTATTATGCGCCGGATATTGTGGTGCGGTCCCCGATGGGCATTCAGCGCGGCAACCAGGCGGTGATTGCCTCGACAATGGCGACGATCAACGAGTTTCCTGATCGCGAATTGTTCGGGGAGGATGTCATCTGGTCGGGCGATCCTGATACGGGCCTCCTGTCATCGCATCGTCTGAACACGCGCGCGACCCATCTGCATGATGGTGCATTCGGGCCGGCCTCGGGCAAAAGCTTCAACGTCCGGGTGATCGCCGATTGCGCGGCCAAGAATGACACGATTTTCGATGAATGGTTGGTGCGTGATTATGGCGGTATTGTTCGCCAATTGGGGATGGATCCCCGAGACTATGCGCAAGCGCTCATTGAACGTGAGGGTGGCCCGGCAAAGTGCGCCAAACCCTTCGTGCCTGCCAATGACATTGATGGCGGTTATCACGGGACGGGCAATGATAATGAATGGGGTGTTCGATACGCCGATTTGCTGACGCGGCTGATGGACAAGGAATTTCATCTGATCAAAACGCGTTATGACCGGGCTGTCGTGACCGAGTATGCCGGGGCTCAAGCGGGTTTGTCTTATGATGCGGTGGAGAAGTTCTGGATCGGTCTGCGGTCATCATTCCCTAATGCGACGTTCAAAATCCACCATCGCATCGGCATGGATGCGGATATGCTGCCACCGCGTGCCGCGGTGCGTTGGTCGCTGGATGGCCAGCATGAGGGGTGGGGCGCTTTTGGGGCGCCAACGGGCGCGCATGTTCATGTGATGGGCATGACGCATGCCGAGTTCGGCCCGTTTGTGGCTGAGGGCGCGGAAGTGGACGCCACTGTGCGGCGCGAATATGCGCTTTATGATGAGGTCGCGATCTGGAAGCAGATCCTGATGCAAAGCCAATAGGAAAAGACAATGACAAAAATAAACACCACCCATGTTGGCTCGCTGCCGCGGACACAGACGGTCGTTGACTATATTTTCGCACGCGAGAAGGAGCAGCCCTATGACGCGGCGGCCTTTGATCAGGCTATGATGGAGGCGGTCGACGAAACGGTGCGCAAACAGGTCGAGGCAGGCATTGATCATGTTTCCGATGGCGAAACTTCGAAGATTTCCTACGCGACATATGTGAAGGACCGGTACACTGGCTTTGACGGGGACAGCCCACGCAATGCGCCGGCTGATCTGAAGATGTTCCCTTCATTTTTGGAACGGCTGAAGGATGATGGTGGTACGCCGACCTATGCGCGGCCCATGTGTATGGGCGAAGTGACATCTAAAGGGCAGGGCGAACTCGAGAAGGACATCGCCAATTTGAAAGCGGCGATGGCAAAGCATGGAGCCAAAGGCGGCTTCATGAATGCTGCGTCACCCGGTGTGATTTCGCTTTTCCTGCAAAATGATTTCTATCCGAACCGCGAAGCCTATCTGGCCGCGTTGGCGGATGCGATGAAGGAAGAATATGAGACGATTGTCGGGGCCGGCCTGCGGCTTCAATTGGATTGTCCGGACCTTGCCCTGTCGCGACACATGCTTTTCACCGATTTGTCGGATGAGGAGTTTGTGAAAATCGCCGATATGCATGTGGAGGCGCTCAATCATGCGCTGCGTGATGTGCCGCAAGATATGGTGCGCGTCCATATTTGTTGGGGCAATTATGAGGGCCC
>JBCCRB010000277.1:0-4394 GCA_039208465.1 Pseudomonadota bacterium | reverse complement strand
CGCATTGAAGGCGAAACTTTCGGCCAGGCGGCCCGTGACGCTTTGGCCGAAAGGCTTCAGGCCGCTGTGCTTGACGGTTTTCAAGTCGAACAAAGCATCACCGTCTCGCCAGGCCCTTTGGCGGTAGGTGGAAGTGGCGCTTTGGAACCTGCTGCGTGTTTGACGCGCCTGAGCGAAATCCTGTCAGGCAGCGAAATCCGGTTTTCGACCGGCGATGCGACCATCGAACGGGCATCCTTTGCGCTGCTGGACCAATTGGCCTATGTGGCGCGCGCTTGCCCCCAAACCCAGCTTGAAGTTGGCGGCCACACCGATGCCGATGGCGACGCGGATGCCAACCAGGCGCTTTCGTTGCGGCGGGCGGTTTCCGTGGTCAATTATCTGATTGTGGCCCGTGTCAGCAGTGCACGGCTGACGGCGGTCGGCTATGGTGAGACCATGCCGATCGCCTCAAATGACACGGCCGAGGGCAAGGCGCAAAACCGGCGCATCGAATTCAAGATCATCCAATAGAGGACGCACCAATGTGGTACATCATCACCAATATCTGGCCTTGGCTCCTCATCGCCTTTGCGATCGGCCTGTTTGTCGGCTGGCGCACCAGCATGCTGCGCCCGCAGCGATGACCAATCGAAAGTGAAGGACTGATCCATGTTTGTCTTGATCCTGCAAACGGCATTGCTGCTCGCCATCGCTTTCATTCTTGGCTGCATTGTCGGATGCGTAGCGCGGACGATTTTTGCCGACACCGGCCAGACCACGCCGGCTGCGGCCAGCCCGGCACCGGCACCGCTAGCGCCGACACCTGCACCCGCTGCCCCGCAAAAGGCCGAAGCGGAAGCTGAACCGGTCGCCTTGGCCACGAAAGCGCCGGCCAAGCCCAAAGCGAGCCGCGCCAAGGGGGCAGCGGCGCCCCAAAAAACTGCGGCGAGCAAGAAAACCGAGGCCAAAAAACCTCAAGCGACGCCCGCCAAGGCGACAAAAGCTCCACCCAAAAAGAAGACAGCCGCCAGCGGCCCGCCGAAGGCCGGAACCAAGGTCGATGATCTCAAACTGATCAAGGGTATCGGCACGCAAAATGAAGCGCGCCTGCAGGCTTTCGGTATCACGCTGTACCAGCAAATTGCCGACTGGACGAAAGCTGACGCGAACGAATGGGGCGAGCGGCTGGCCTTCCCGGGCCGGATTGAACGTGAAGACTGGATCGGGCAGGCCAAGATCCTTGCCAAAGGCGGGTCAACGGCATTTTCCAAGCGCGCTGCGAGCGGCGCGGTCTCCACATCGCAGGGTGCTGCCACGGTCGGTGATCTGGGCAAGAAGCCGCGCCTTTTGACACAGGCACGCAAAGCCGGGCCCGACAAACTCACGCAGATCAGTGGCGTCGGACCGTCCTTTGAAAAGCGCCTGAATGCGATCGGGATTTTCCACTTTGACCAGATCGCAAAACTGAGCGCCGCCGAAGCGCGCTGGGTCGGCATCGCCATTGGCGACACCGGGAAAATCGAGAGCGAGAACTGGGTAGAAAAAGCCAAGAAGCTGGCGGCGAGTGGTTAATCCACGGCCAGATTAGCTCAATTCGTCGAGAAACACCGCAAGATGGCGCGCCACATCGGGCTTGTGCAGCATCGGCGCATGGCCTTGTCCCTCGGCGGTGATGGAGCGCATCTTATGGTGCACTTCACCCATCAGACGGACCGTTTCCTGCGACAGCAAGGCTGAATTCTCGCCGCGCACCACCATGGTTGGGACGGGGCGCAAGCCCGTCCATTGCGGCCACATGGTCGGGATTGGCTGATCGAGGTCATACGACGACATGGTGTGCTTGAGCGCCGGATCATAGTCGCCCTGCCACTTGCCTTTGATCAACCGGTAGCGGGCATAGGTTTCGTAGATCCAATCATCGTCATCCAATGCGCCAAAATACTTGCCCAGAACCGACTTTTGGATCGTCGTCGCATCGTCAAAGCTTTTCGGCTGCGCTGGGTTTTGAAGATAGAGCTTGATCTGCGCCAGACCGGTCCCATCCAGCACAGGGCCGACATCATTCAGGATCGCGGCCTTGATCGCACCGGGGCGTGCGGCGCTGAGCATCATCGTCAGCAACCCGCCGCGTGATGTCCCGACAAAAATCGCATGTTCGATATCGAGCGCGGTCAGAACGGCAAGCACATCGCCCAGTTCGGTAAACAGATTGTAGTCTTTCCAGGATGACGCCTTTTCCGACAGCCCACGCCCGCGCGCATCAATCCCATAAATAACCCGCTTGACCGTATTCTTCTCATTCATATAGGCGGCAAAACCGGCAAAGTCGCGGCTGTTCCGGGTCAGGCCGGGCAGGCAAATCACCGGTGTCGCTTGCCCCTTATAGGCCTCGCCCCAAACGCGCACATGCAGCTTCAACCCGTCGGCGGCCGAGATGAAACGGCTGTCACCCCAATCGAGGGCATTTTCGATATCGTTCATCTGAAAAAATAGTCCTTTTGGCAGTCGGTAGGTTGCGCGATCGGCCTGTACAGCATCGATGGCGCCTAGAAGGCGGGGTGGCCGCGGGTCAAGATATTCCCCAATGATCCGGTCATTTCTAAACGCTTACGGTAAACCGCATAGTTTTCAAGCACCCTGAACACATAGTTGCGTGTTTCAGGGAAGGGGATCTGCTCAATCCAGTCAATGGTTTCATGCAGATCCAGCCCGACCGGGCTGCCAAAACGGGCGACCCAATCACGCGCGCGCCCGGGGCCGGCATTGTACGCAACCAGGGCCAGTACGAAGGATCCGTCGAACCGATCAAGCTGTCGGTCAATGTAGGAAAGGCCCAGCCGCGCATTGTAATCCGGATTGCTGGTCAGCAAATCCGTGCGGTAGCTGACGTCGAGCCTGCGCGCCTCGGCGCGTGCTGTTGACGGCAAAAGTTGCATCAGACCGAGCGCATCGGCCGATGAGCGCGCATCCACGCGAAACTCGCTTTCCTGGCGCGCAATGGCATGCGCCAGCGCGACATCCCGATCCGAGCCAACTGCGGCGCGCGTAACGATACCGGTCGGATAAAGCGCATCCTCCCAGAAATGCCCCGCCCGGTGTGCTGCCTTGGCAAGGCGCACGCCATCAAAGGCGAAATCATTGTCGACGAGCCAATGGGCCGCCGCCCGCCCATGCGGCAGGGCGGCGTCATCGCGCGCTAAAGTTTCGGAAAAACGGCGCACGAGCATCGCATTGTCTGACTGTGCAAAGAGCGCTGCCGCTTGCAAAAACGCTTCCATAAGTTCCGTTTCGTCGACGGCCTCGGGCTGTTCGCCGATGGGCTGTTCGTCACCAAGCGCTTCGCCAGCAAGAAGGCCGTAAAAGCTGGTCTCATGCACTGCTGCCTGCGCATAAGCCGTTTGGGCATCCTCTGGCCGATCGAGCGCGGTCAGGGCCCGTGCCAGCCAATACGCGCCGCGTGCTTTCGAAATGGGTGTCTCGGCAATCTCGACAATGGTTGCGAAATGGCCTCTGGCGTCCTCCGCATTATCCAGTTGCAACGCATACCAACCGGCATGAAACGCAGCCTCGATTTGTATCTGGTTGGAGCCGCCGCGATGCGCCGATGCCACGGCATAGGCCTTTTCCAGATCACCGGCCTCGCGCAGCGACCGCGAAACGATCCGCCTTTCCGTCCACCACGCGTTCGGGTTGATCGCGATATCCGGATCAGCGGACGCGGCCAGCAAAGCATCAGCGGCTTCTGCGATCGCATCGCGCCGCCGCAGCGCTTCCACCGCGATAAACTTATAGGCCGTCGTCGCTTGATAGGCTTCCGGCACCGCCTCCAGAAGGCTCGCAACACTCCGGCGGCCCCGGATCAGGGCGACCCAAGCATCGTGAACCGGTTCCATTTCGGCCAGATCGACCAACCGCGATCCCGACGCAATCCGGTCCCGGCTCATCATGTTGAAATAGCGCCGCGCGTGATCACCCGTTTCAAAGGCATCTGCAAATTCATTGATAATCAGTCGCTCGTCGGCCGCACTTAGCCGCTGATCAATCCAATAGGGCAGAAGCACCGCGCGCGCTGCCGCTGCATCGTCTGCGCGCATGTGCAGCCGTGCCTGGCGAACAGCGCTGGAAAAGTTCGTCGCGGGTCTGGTCCGCGCCGCCTGCAGCAATTGATTGAGACCAAAGAGACTATTGGCGCGGGCCGCTTCTTCTAGGTCAGCCAGCCGCGCATCGCCTGGCCAACCCCTAAGCAGCGCACGAGCTTCAACCAACTCCCGCAAACCCATGGCACCTGAATGCGCATACGCCCACACAAGCGCCATGCGCGCTTCATCACTTTTCGGCAACGCGTCGAGATACCGGCGTACGGCGTCATAATCCTGTTCGGCAAGCGCCTGCAGCGTTTCTTCGGCGATGGG
>JBCCRB010000276.1:0-4487 GCA_039208465.1 Pseudomonadota bacterium | reverse complement strand
TCTTCCATTCTTCAAGCACGGCCTTTGATTTTTCGTTTGGCGTCAGTGACACCCGCAGCGATTCAACATTATTTTCGTCGAGCAGTCGCCGGGCCGCCCACACAGCGGTCGCCCGAACCTGTTCGCTGGGGTCGGTAAGATGATTGATCACGGCGTCGGATAATTGCCGGTCGCCGCTATTGCCCGCTGCGATCAGGCAATTGCGCACAAACCGGTTACGCCCGATTCGCTTGATCGGTGAGCCGGCAAAGCGTTTGCGAAAACCGGCATCATCAAGACCCAGCAAGTCATTGAGCGGCGGCGAGATCATATCGGTGCGTGCAGCCAGTTTTGTCTCGCGCGCGGTCACCGCAAACTTGTTCCACGGGCACACGGCCAGGCAATCATCGCACCCATAAATCCGGTTCCCCATTTTCGGGCGCAAGGTCGGGTCTATAATGCCGTCATGCTCGATGGTCAGGTAAGAGATACAGCGCCGCGCATCCAACTGATAGGGCGCTGGAAACGCATCGGTCGGGCACACATCAAGGCAGGCTCGGCACTGACCGCAATGGTCAGTTTCGCCTTCATCGGCAGCGAGCGCGTAATCGGTCAGGATCGCGCCGAGAAAAAACCACGACCCGAGCCTGCGGCTCACCAGATTGGTATGTTTGCCCTGCCAGCCTAGCCCGGCTTTTTCAGCCAGTGGCTTTTCCATCAGCGGTGCGGTGTCGACAAACACTTTAACGTCTGCCCCATGGCGCGCGGCAAATCGGCCGGCCGCCTGCTTTAGCCTGCCCTTGATCACATCATGATAGTCACGATTTTGCGCATAGCATGAAATGGTCCCATGCGCTTTTTCATCGAGTGCGGCGAGCGGATCATAATCATCGGGCCCGTAGGTCATCGCGACCATCACCACGGACTGCGCTGCCGGCCAAAGCGTTTTCGGATCGCCGCGCCGCTCCATCGTCTCGGCGATCCAGCCCATCGAACCATGATGCCCTTGCGCAATAAATCTCTGCAGTCTGTCTCGCCAGCGTGCATCGGCGGTAGCAGTTGCAACACCGACGTGATCAAACCCTTCACGTTTTAGATCATCGATCAGGCCGGCCTTGATCTTGTCCGGGTGCATCCGCCGATCGTGCCTTTAAAAGTCCAGATCGACATAATGCGAGACAGGCATCAAGCCCCGCACACGGTCGCTGAGCAGCGCGCGAAATGAAGGCCGAGATTTCACCCGCGCATACCATTCGCGCGCAGCCGGCAGATCCTGCCAGACGATCTCACCCATATAGTCCAGCACGCTGATGCTGGCCGCAGCGCTCAGATCGGCAGCCGAGATACTGTTCCCGGCCAGCCAATTGCGGGTGCCGGCCAGCCAGTTCAAATAGGTCAGATGCTGTTTGGCATTGGCCTTGGCCGCCCGGATCACAGCCGAATCGGGTGACCCGGAACCGCCTTCTGCGGCCTGTTCAAGCTTGATCACCCGTTCGCGGATCAACCCGCGACACACATCGGCATCAAGCCGGCCGGTAAACCAGTCGATAATCCGGCGCACCTCCGCCCGTTCAAGCGGATAGTCGGGCATCAGCCGTTTGCTGTGCATCATCGGACCGCGTGTTTCATCGATATATTCTGCAATCGGTATTGCGCCGACAATCGGCACACCGGCTTCGGCGATCAGAACCGGCACGCTGTTGGCCGGATTGATGGCGATGAAGTCCGGATTTTTCCGCCAGGTTTGTTCTTCAACCAGCTCAAACGCGACGTCATACTCGGCCAACATCAGACGGCTGAACCGGGACGGCGCTGACAGAGTGTGATGATATAGGCGCATCAGACAAACTTCCTCGCCCCGTCAATAAACGCTTCGGGGCACGGCGGCAATCAGCCTGTGTCAGCCATCAAACGCTTCAATATCAGACAACGAAGGTAGGTCTGCGCCGCGCCGGCTGCAGGTAATGGCGGCGGCCTTAACCGCAAACGTTCCCATTTCCGCAAGGTCAACGTCGCGCGCCTTGCCTTTGGAACAGGCGTTTTGGCTCGCCAGATAATGCATGGAAGCGGCCATGAACGTGTCGCCCGCGCCGACCGTGTCGACAACGTCGACTTTGACACCGGGAATATGCATC
This sequence comes from Pseudomonadota bacterium, assembly GCA_039208465.1. Lineage (GTDB taxonomy): Bacteria > Pseudomonadota > Alphaproteobacteria > Rhizobiales > Rhizobiaceae > JBCBDX01. The sequence continues at coordinate 2,373 of JBCCRB010000276.1, read as the reverse complement.
AGCCGGCCATCGGCACTGCCGATGAGCGCGCCATCGGGTCCCTTGGTCACGATGCAAATATCAGCGCCAGCAACAAGTGATTGCTCGATGAACTGTTCGATGGGGCGATCGGGATAGATGATCCCAAGATCCTCGTCGCTGGCTTTTACCATCCCGGCGAGTGGCAGAAGCGCTTCGGTTTTTTCCCGCCATTGATCAACCTCCGGCACGACAACCAGTCGTACATTGGGATCATAGGTGATGAAATGCGTTGCCGTATTGCGTTTGGCAAATTCGCGCAGCGTCGCGCCGCTTGGATCGAGAACTGTGGCGAAGGACCCCAGATGGATCACGTCGTCCCGCGCATCAAGTTCCGCAGGAATATCGGTCAGCTCCATTGAACAATCGGCCGTCCCGTTCGAATAGATCGAATAGGAGGGATGGCCATTGGCGTCGGTCTCCACCATTGCCAGCGTCGTGGGTTGATCGGTCGCCACGCAATAGCCGTCGTCAATGCCATGTTCGCGCATGAAGCTGCGTAGGCGCTGACCGAACGCATCATTGGAAATGCGGGTAAAAAGCGACACGCGGTTGCCCATACGCGCGAGCCCCAGCGCCATGTTCAAAGGCGACCCACCGACGACCCCGTCGATCGATACGCCATGCGCATTGCCGTTTTGGGCCGGTTTGACAAACATGTCATAAAGCGCTTCGCCGCACGTAATGAACATCAGGCTGCTCCTTTCAGCAAAGCCGGCCGCGCTTCAATGTCGATGGCGCGCTTTTCTTTTATCGCGGTTTCCGCGGCAGCGCCCATTTCAACAGCCATCGCTCCGTCATCCAGCGTCACTTGCGGAGCGGACTGTGCCTGCACCATGTCGGCAAACGCCCGATGCTGGAAATAGGTGCTGCCGGCGTGATCACCGGCATCCAAGAGCGCCCGGTCAATGTCGATATCTTCTTCATGCCGCAAGGCATCACCGCGTGGGAAAACACCAAAGCGCGAAAGGCGGGCACCCGCATCCGGATTGAACCGCGCGGGGCCGGGCACGCTCGCGACTAGTTTTGCCTTGTCACCAACCACGCTGACCTGCTCTTGCCACCAGGACCCTTCGGCAAACATGCAAAGATCAAGCGAGGCGCGCATGCCGTTTTCAAATTCGACAATCACGTAGGCATTGTCGATGACCGGCTGATGCCCTGGCTTGTCAAAATCACCCAGAAAATTCACATCCTGGCCGCCCGACGCGAAAACACGCAGCGGTTCAGACCGTGTCAAAAAACGCATCAGATCGAAGAAGTGGCAGCATTTTTCGACCATCGTGCCGCCGGTGCGCGCAAACGAACGGTTCCAAAACTCTACCTTGTCGAGAAACGGAAACCGATGCTCCATGATGGAGACCATGTGCGGCCGTCCGGCCGTACCTGCCTCCAATTCCTCAATCAGTCGGCTAACCGCCGGCATGAAACGATATTCCATCCCAACCCACACCGGCGCAGGGCGCGTGCGCGCCGCTTGCGCCATTGCCCATGCATCGCGCGGCGTTGTGGCAGCAGGCTTCTCCAACAGGATCGGCTTATTAGTCCCCAGCAAAGCATCCATGATGCCGGCATGCGTGTCGTTGGGGGTGACGACCACATAGGCGTCGACATCACACTGCGCAATCAGATCATCATGCGATGCGTAAGCCGCTGCTGCCGCGCTGCCATGCTCCACGGCTGTCGCCAGACCCTTGGCGCGCATGCTCGGATCCGTATCGGCGATCGCAACGATCTCGGCATCATCAAGCAGCGCAATGTTGCGGATATGCTCCTGCCCCATCATGCCTGTCCCGATGACAGCATAGCGTAGCGGCATGGTTGACCTCCCAATCAGCAGCATGCCCCTTTACCCTTACTGCGTTGCATTTCAAGTTAATTGCGTTGCACATCCATCATCGATAGGCAGGCGATCGAACAAATTTGTGGGAGGAGCAAATGGCGGCAGGGGAGAAGACCGTGCTGATAACTGGCGCGGCGCGGGGGATCGGTTTGGCGACGGTGCGCCGGTTCCTGGACGAAGGCTGGAATGTCGTCGGCATCGACAATCGCGGCGATGAGTTGCTGCAGGCATTTGCTGACCTGAAATCGAACCGCGCCCGTCCGCTTGTCTGTGACGTCGCCTACCCAGATCAGGTGACTGACAATGTCGCACAAGCTGTCACGCTTTTTGGTGGTCTCAACGCGCTGGTCAACAATGCTGGCATTGCTGATTTCGCCGCGGCAGCGGACCATGATTACGCGCTTTGGCGTCAGGTGATGGCGACAAATCTGGATGGTCCCTTTTTAATGACGCAGGCGATTGTCCCGCATCTACGCCAACAAGGTGGCGGCGCGATCGTCAACATCACGTCG
>JBCCRB010000275.1:0-4521 GCA_039208465.1 Pseudomonadota bacterium | reverse complement strand
TGCTATCAAAAACCGGATAAGTGCGGTGAACCTCTGGCAAGACGCAGACGGTAGGCATCGTGGCGATGTGAGTTGTCACGATGCCCGTTGCAAAAAGCCTTTCCAACCCCAAAAAAATGGTGCCGGTCCAATTGTCGGACGCTGGTCTTTTGGCCAACCCAATACTGTTCTGCGTAACCGCGTTTTTGGTCAGCAGAACGCTGCTTACCTGTGTTGGCTATTTGGCCTATATGGGGCACTTGCCGCTGGCGATCGCACCAACACAAGCCGACAACATGGTGCTCGCCAACCCATGGTTGGACATGTGGTTCGCCTGGGACAGCCAATGGTATCTCACCATCCTCTCACAAGGCTACCAAAGCGAGGTAATCCTCGAAGCAGGCCCCAGTTACAGACAGGCAAATTGGGCATTCTTTCCGCTTTATCCGTCGATAAGCGCTCTGCTGACGACCATGACCGGAACAAACGGCGCCATCAGCCTATTGCTTGTCGCTAACTTGGCGTTTTTGGCAGCGTTACTGCTTGTCTACACAGAGATCGAACAGGTCAAAGGTGCGGCGACCGCAAAATTGGCCGTGATAATCTTGCTTGCATGGCCTGGGACACATTTTTTCTCCAGCGCCTATGCAGAATCGTTGTTCCTTCTTTTGGTCGTCAGCACTTTTCGCTTTGCAAGACAAAAGCGCTTTCTGGCAGCGCCGCTCGTGGCCGCGCTTGCCGCTATCACCCGCAGCCCAGGCATCATGCTCGTGTTTCCCATCGCATTCTACGCCTGGTCGGCTTGGGCTTGCGAACAGGGTCACCCCCAATCCGTGACTTCCGGTTTCCAGTTCGCGCTGAGTGTGGCGGGTTTGAGGACATTTCTGACTTGCTGTTTGCCCGTCCTATCACTGTGCGGATTTATGGCACACCTTTATCACGTGACCGGCGATGCACTGGCGTTTGCAACAATCCAAGAAGCCTGGGGCAGAAGCTTTAAGAACCCGGTGATGGAATTTTTCCGTCCGTTCCTCGCGCCCGCCACCATCCCGCCTGAGATATGGCCCGATTTTCTCACGATGTTCTTGCTGCCCGCACCGCTCATTTTGCTTTTCCGCGAGCGAGACTGGCCGTATTTTAGCTTCGCACTGATCCTGTGCCTTTTAGCGATCTCGGCCGGCGTTGTCTCATTGAACCGACAAACGCTCGTCATCTATCCAATCGTACTGGTCGTCGCGACCGCCCTTTCAAAAAATCCCGTTGTGGCATGCATGTTTATCGCGGTAACAACGATCGCAGCGCTAGCATTGATGGCGTTTTGGTCGGCCGGCTACGGTATCATTTGACCAAACCATCATGTGGCCATCGGGAGCCATTTAAGGATCAAAGCGATGACACCGAGCGACGATAACGCGGTCTACATCATTCTGGGACGGGTCACTGCAGAAGAAGAAGGTCCGCAGATCCCAGTGCACATTCTGCTTACTGGCCCTGATGATGACAGTGTCATCCGCGAAGCGCTCAACGCCTTGGCTGGCGATGGGTATTTTGAAGCCGAATTCGATCAAATCGGCACGCTCACCGACCAGCCGATCGAAGAACCGCATGCCTCGGCCTATCAGGGCGCAATGGAAGGCGAAGTGGCCATCATCACCTTTGATGATGACGGGGCAGAGGGAGAGGACGAAGACGGCGAGTTAGCCGACAATGTCCACCCGTTTGAGGCATTGAAGGATTGGGGCAAAGACTAACCGCGCTAGGCAAATAAAAAGGGCAGGAGATCGCTCCCCTGCCCTGATCTTGTTGATGCGCACACTGCCTTACTCGGCAGCTTCACCTTCGCGCAGATCTTCCAGCACGCCATCTGCTTGCGCAGCCGTTTCTTCGCGGCGTTGATCCAGGATCAGATCATCCCGAGATGTGGCGATACGGCGGATCTGGTTCATCGAGCCACCGGTACCGGCCGGGATCAAACGACCGACAATGACGTTCTCTTTCAAGCCCTGCAGCGTGTCGATCTTGCCGGCGATCGAAGCTTCCGTGAGAACCTTTGTGGTCTCTTGGAACGAAGCTGCCGAGATGAAGGACGGTGTCTGCAAGGACGCCTTGGTGATACCGAGAAGGACCGGCTCACCGTTAGCGGGCTCCTTGCCTTCTTCCTTCAGCCGCTCATTGACGTCTTCAAGCTCAATGCGATCAACATTGTCACCGGCGATGTAGCCGCTATCACCCGGTTCGGTGATCTCGATCTTCTGCAACATCTGACGGACGATGACCTCAATGTGCTTGTCATTGATGATCACGCCTTGCAGGCGATAGACTTCCTGGATCTCGTTGACGAGATAAGAGGCCAGCGCCTCAACGCCCTTGACCGCAAGAATGTCGTGCGGTGCTGGGTTGCCGTCCAGGATGTACTCACCGCGCTCAATCGGGTCGCCATCTTGCAGGTGGAACGGACGCGACTTCGGAATGAGGTATTCCGCCGGCTCGACCGTCTCATCATGCGGATCGATGTGGATTTTGCGCTTGTTCTTATAATCACGACCAAAGCGGATCGTCCCGTCAATCTCTGCAATGACGGCATGATCTTTCGGACGACGGGCTTCGAACAGTTCCGCAACCCGCGGCAAACCACCGGTAATGTCTTTCGTTTTCGCGCTTTCCATCGGAATACGCGCGATCACGTCGCCCGGCTTAACCGAGGCGCCTGGCTCAACAGACAGAACCGCATCGACCGACAACAGGAACCGTGCATCGCCGCCGCGTGCAAGTTTGGCGATTTCGCCATCCTTGCCTTCAATGGCAATGGCCGGTTTCAGATCGGCACCACGTGGGTTGGAACGCCAGTCGATGATTTCACGCTTGGTGATACCGGTGTTCTCATCGGCAGATTCCTGCACTGACACACCATCTACGACATCCTCATAGTTCACCTTACCGGCAACTTCCGTCATGATCGGGCGGGTATACGGATCCCACTCGGCCAGACGCTGGCCGCGTTTGATCTTGTCGCCATCATCGACCATCAGCTTGGAGCCATAAGTCACCTTGTGCGACGCACGCTCCTCACCCTTCTCGTCCATGATCAGGATCGACATGTTGCGGCCCATCGCGATCATGTTGCCTTCGGAGTTGCGCACAATGTTGCGGTTCTTGATGGAAACAACGCCATCATAGGAAGCTTCCACAAAGGAAGTGTCGACGACTTGCGCCGTGCCACCCATGTGGAAGGTCCGCATTGTCAGCTGTGTGCCAGGCTCACCGATCGATTGCGCCGCGATGACGCCAACCGCTTCACCCATATTGACCGGCGTACCGCGCGCAAGGTCGCGACCGTAACAGACGGCACAAACGCCGGTCTGCATCTCACAGGTCAAGGCAGAGCGGATTTCGACCGACTGAATACCAGCCTGCTCGATCGCATCAGCATCAGGCTCTTCTACCATCTGACCGGCTTTGACGAGGATTTCCTCGGTCTGCGGGTGCATCACGTCATGCAGCACTGTCCGACCAAGAATACGCTGGCCGAGCGAGGCAACAACCTGTCCGGCATCAACGATCGCCGTCATGGTCAGACCCTTGTCGGTACCGCAATCGGTCGAAGTGATGATGCAGTCCTGCGCCACGTCGACAAGACGACGGGTCAGATAACCCGAGTTTGCCGTCTTCAACGCCGTATCAGCCAGACCCTTACGGGCACCGTGTGTCGAGTTGAAGTACTCATTCACGGTCAGACCTTCTTTGAAGTTCGAGATGATTGGCGTCTCGATGATGGAGCCGTCCGGCTTCGCCATCAGGCCGCGCATACCGGCCAGCTGCTTCATCTGCCGGGTCGAACCACGCGCACCAGAGCGCGCCATCATGTAGATGGAGTTCATCTGCTTCTGGCGACCGCTGTCATCAAACTTGACCGCCTGAATGCCGGCCATCGTCTCTTCCGTCAGCCGGTCATCACAACGCGCCCAAGCGTCAACGACCTTGTTGTACTTCTCGCCGAAGGTGATCAGACCATCATTATATTGCTGCTCGTAATCCTTCACGATTGCATCGGTCTCAGCGATGATACCGGTCTTGGAATCCGGGATAACCATGTCGTCCTTGCCGAACGAGATACCGGCGGTACACGCATGGCGGAAACCAAGCGCCATGATCCGATCACAGAAAATGACCGTCTCTTTTTGACCGCAGTGGCGATAGACCGTGTCGATCATCTTGGAGATGTTTTTCTTCGTCAACTCCTGGTTGCACACATCAAACGGCACTTTGGCATTCTTCGGCAGCAACTCGCCAACGATCATCCGGCCCGGTGTCGTCTCATGGATTTCAGAGACCGGATTGCCTTCCGCATCAACGGTCTTGAAGCGACCTTTGATTTTGGTGTGCAGCGTGACGACCTTGTTTTCGAGCGCATGGTGCAATTCACCCATGTCGGCGAAAACCATCCCCTCGCCCGGCTCGCTTTCCGCAACGATCGACAGATAATAGAGGCCCAGAACCATATCCTGCGACGGCACGATGATCGGCGCGCCGTTTGCGGGCGAC
>JBCCRB010000274.1:0-4529 GCA_039208465.1 Pseudomonadota bacterium | reverse complement strand
CCGGAAACGAGGCGCAGCCGACCATCGTGTTGATCTCGTGCACCAGACAATAGGCCCAAATTCCCTGCCATAGTAGTTCAATCGTGCGGCGTCCGCGATAGGGCGGCAAAACACATGACCGGCCCAACTCCAGAAAACGCCGATGTTGATGGCGTGCGAGCAGGGCATTGATGGAAAACTCCTGCGCCGAATAGAAACCAAGCGTTTGCGCTTTGTCGTGCGGCAGTAATCGGTAGGTGCCGACAATCTGGCTCGTGACCGGCCCGTCCAGCGTTTCATCAATAACAATAAGATGGTCGCAATGGGCATCATACGCATCGCGGTCGCGCTTTGTGGCTAAGCTTATCGGATCGCGGCACGCGCCAAATTCATCATGAAATATAGAGAACCGCAGCGCTAGCGCCGCGTCCAATTCGGCATCGGAGCGCACGAGGCGGACGGTCAGCGCGCCCAATTTGCCAAGCGCGCCATCACGCATATCAAGGTCGCTCACAGAATTTGTGTCATGTGCCATCGGGTCAACCCGTCGCTCGGCTTCATCGTTCATGCGCACCCGCAATATAGTGTGCCAGCAGCACGTTTGAAGCACTTACAGCAGACTGAAACGTTCCGCTACATCGTGGAACTGGGACATGTTGAACGGCTTTGTTAAAACAGCTTGCGCCCCGACATCAAAGAATTGCCGCCTGGTTTCTTCGCTTTCATCCGCTGTCAGCCCGACAATAACCACGCGCTCGAGCCCTAAATCATCTTCTATCCGCCGGATGCCGCTGATGACTTGCAGCCCGCTGGTCTCTGGCATGTGCAAATCCGTGATGATGATGTCATAGCGATAGGGCTCAAACAACGTTAGTGCTTGCTGACCGTTGCTTGCCAGCGTAACGCCGTGGCCGCCTTTTTCGAGCATACGGTTTGCCAATACCGCATTGATTTCATTATCTTCGATCAGCAAAACGCGCAGACTGTTACCATCCGCTTTGGCTGGCGCGCCCGATGACGGGGAGTCGTCCGCCACCTGACCCAAATCATCGGCCAACACGCGGAGCAATGTGGTTTCGCGGACCGGACGTGTCAGATAGCCATGCCCATGCGCCTTGGCCTCTGCGCCGATTGTGCCGCGTTGTTGCGGTTCGATAAGTGCAATGATGCGGGCTTTATCCGAAGCCCAAAACCCCGGTTCTATCGTTTCTCCCGCCAGGGAGCGCATATCGACCAGAACCGTATCAGCTTTCTCGCGGGCGCAAACATGGGCCTTGGCGTCGCTGACCATCGCTTCCAGCAATTGGCGTTCGGCCCCGTCGGCCATGGCGACATGAACTTTTCGGCCAGCCAAGTTCGCCCCGGGCGCGGGTACAAAGACCGTTGCAATTGGATCGACGGGGATCGACACGCGGAACGATGCCCCGCCGCTTGAGGAAGAAGCAACTGTGATCGACCCGGAAACGCTCTCAACCAGTCTCTTGCTGATCGCCAACCCAAGACCGGCACCTTCATTAGCCCGTGTCGTCGTCATATCCAATTGATGAAACGGCTCAAAGATCGCCGCGCGTTCCTTTTCTGGAATGCCTGGGCCGCTGTCGTCGATCTGAACTTCAAGACATCCGCCGCGCATCGTCACACTGACGCTGACGCCGCCCTCATTCGTGAATTTCACCGCGTTCCCGGTCAGATTGAACAATATTTGCCGCAGCGCGACAGCATTGACACCGATGATCTCGGGCACCTCGGGGATGACACGCCAGCCCAGCTCTATACCCTTTTCATGCGCCCGCCCGGCGAGCAACTCGCTCACCCCAGCAACACAAGTGCGAATATCCAGATGCTCGTAATTCTGCTTGCTTGAGCCATTGGCCTGCTGGCCGAATTCCAACAGATCATTGACCAGCAGTAACAGCGCCTGCGACGAGGATGTCATCGCATCGACATAGTTGCGCTGTTCCGGCGTAAGCCTGGTGTCGGTTAAAAGCTTGCCCATGCCGATAATGCCGTTCAGCGGCGTGCGGATTTCATGGCTGACCATGGCCAGAAAACGCGCTTTTTGCTCGTCCAGGCTAAAATTGGCCGCTTGTGCCTCGGCGCGGGCCCAAGCCACATCATAATCGTCCTCGCTCGGGGCGGGGATCGCATGCTGATCGCCGGGCGTCGAAGTTGGCTTGCTCATGCGGCAAGGATGGCCGAAAACCGTTAGTATCCGGTTTCCGGCGTCGTAAAATCCAACCAGCGACGTGAATTACGCCAACCGCCAGCTTGTAAGACCTACTGAGTCATATCAACAATCACCCGACCGCGAATTTTGCCGTCGAGGATGGCATGCGCCGTTGTGACAATATCATCAAAGCCGATCGTCTCGGTGATGGCATCGAGTTTGTGCGTGTCCAGATCCGATGTCAGCCGGGCCCACGCTGCCTCGCGCCGGGCAATTGGCGCCATCACGGAATCAATGCCAAGCAGTTTCACACCGCGCAGGATGAATGGCGCCACCGTGGTCAGCAAATCCATGCCCTGCGCAAGACCACAGGCTGCAACTGCACCTGAATGCTGGGTGTGCGCCAGCACGTTTGCCAGCGTATGTGATCCGACTGAATCCACCCCAGCGGCCCAGCGCTCTTTGCCCAACGGCCGGCCGGGCTCGGACAATTCGGCGCGGTCGATGATATCTGAAGCACCCAGGGCCTTTAGATACTCAGCCTCTACCGCGCGCCCCGTTGAGGCCAAGACCTCATAGCCAAGCTTTGACAACACAGCCACAGCAACCGATCCGACACCGCCAGAAGCACCGGTCACAACAACCGGCCCGGCATCAGGTGTCAGCCCAGCATCTTCAAGCGCCATGATACACAGCATCGCTGTGTAGCCTGCAGTGCCGATTCCCATCGCCGTTTTTTCGTCCATTCCGTCAGGCAGGCCAACAAGCCAGTCGCCTTTGACGCGCGCTTTACCCGCATAGGCGCCATAGTGAACTTCGCCGACACCCCATCCGTTCAAGATTACCTTGTCGCCCGGTTTCCAGCGGGCATGGTCAGATGTTGCCACCGTCCCGGCAAAATCGATCCCGGGGATCATTGGCCAATGACGCACGACCGGCGACCGCCCAGTAATGGCGAGCCCGTCCTTGTAGTTGACCGTCGTGGCGGCAATGTCGACCACAACATCGCCCTCCATCAGATCATTGACGGTAATCTGCTCCACACCGACCGATTGTTTTTTTTCTTCGTCGCGTGAAACCATGATGGCGCGAAATGTGTCGCTCACGGCCAATCTCCCTCATTGAAACTGCGGCAAGTTGGCGACAAGGCGCCAACGGGTCAATCCTTTGTCGCTGCTTTTGTGCGCCGCCAGGTAAGAAATTCGTTCAGCAGTACCAGGCCCGCACCGACCGTTATTGCCGTATCGGCCAGATTGAACACGGCAAACGACCAGTTCGGCAAATGAAACAGGAAATAATCGACCACATAGCCCAGCCTGATCCGATCGATCAGATTGCCGATCGCCCCGCCAATGATTAGCGCAAATCCGGCATGGGCAATCCAGTGATCTTTCGGACTGGTTGCCCAAAGCCACGAGACAAAGCCGGTCACTGCCAGCGCGACGATAATCAGCATCAGCGGCGATTGACCGGAAAACATCGAAAAGGCGATGCCGAAATTATGGGTTCGGTAGAGCGAAAAGAAGGGCAGCAATTGGATCGGCTGCTGGAAAGCCATGTAGGTCTCGACAAGCCATTTGATCAGCTGATCACCGACTACCAAGGCGGCGATGACCGCCAGCGCGGTGCCAAAACGACGGTTCATGCCTCACCTGTGCTTTCTGCCGGCAACGCGTGTGCGCGCGCGTGAAACAGACAAATCGCGGTTGCAATCGCCAGATTGAGCGAATCCGCACTGCCTGCCTGCGGAATGCGCACCAGATGATCGCACGCTTGCACCAGATTTTCGGTCAGGCCAGCCTGCTCATTTCCCATCAGCAAGATTGTCGGCCCATCCTCGTAGGCCGGCACACGAAAATCCACCGAACCGGCCAGATGTGTGCCGACAACCTTGCCGGAAAACCGGCTCGCCAGAGCGCAAAATGCTTCCTCGCTCATCGCGTAGAGCGGTACCGCAAAGATCGAGCCCATGGTTGCCCGCACAGCTTCAGTGGCGAAGGGGTCGGTCGTGTCGCCAATAAAAATGACCCCTCTTGCCCCCAGCGCATCGGCGGTTCTTACGATGGTGCCCAGATTGCCCGGATCGCGCACGCGATCCAGCGCAACCCATGTGCCCTCGGAATGCGCAAGAATGTCGTCATCAGCACCGAATTGCCGTCCCACAACAGCGCAAACCATCTGCGGATTATCTCGCCGTGTCAGCGATGTCAGGATCCTGTTGGAAACCAGCAAGATGTCGATACCGCTAGCGACGCACCGGCTGATCAGTTTCTCCACCGGTGTTTCCTGCGCAGCATTTTTTGAGACGATCAGCTGCCGCACATCCCAGCCATTATCCAGCGCATCAACGATAAGCTTGTGCCCTTCGGCCAAGAAAGCGTTG
>JBCCRB010000273.1:0-4540 GCA_039208465.1 Pseudomonadota bacterium | reverse complement strand
GTCCCATTGGCGTGTTAAAATCAGATAGGCGAGCGCGGCCAGGACAAGATCTGCCAACAGATCCAAGAAACGGTTCAGGCGATCACCAAAGGCGGGCTTGAACAGGTCAATTCGGATGTGACCTTTTTGGATCATCACCCATGGCAGCGCCGCAAACAAAGCGAAGGCAACGCCAAAGCTGACCAATTCTTCCTCACCCAGAATGGATCGAAGCCATGGCAGGTTTTCCGCGATCGTCGTGTTGCCAAACAGGGCATCGGCGCCGCGCCGCAGCATCTTCAACACAATGCTGACGCATGTCACCAAAGTGGCAAAGAGCAGCCCTGCCCCGCCGATAATCGCCAGACCGGCGGCGAAGCGGATCATGATGGCCTCGATCCGGCTAAACACGCCAACAAGTCCCGCTAAGTGCCATCAGCGCTGGTGCGCAAAAGGTCGTTGGCCGTATCACTCGTTGGCCGCGATCAAGGCGTTGGCTTCATCGATCGCCGCCTGACCGTCAAAGCCTTCATCGGACGCTCGATCGACAAAACGCGCATAAACCGGTTGCGCCGCATCGACCCAACGGGCCACTTCGGCTTCATCAACAACAATGATGGTGTTTTCCGAGGCCATGCTGCGACCAACAATGTCGGCCTCCAAAACCGTCCGGCTGGCCATCAAAGACAGTTGTTTGCCGGTCTCGGCATCCAAAACAGCGCGCAGATCATCGGGTATGGCATCATAGGCATCCCAATTCATCGCCAGAATGAAAGTAGCCGTGTAGAGCGCTCGGTCACCAGCAAGTTCCGTGTGGTTGCCAACCAACTCCTGGAGCCGGATGGAAGGCACGATTTCCCATGGCACGACGGCACCGGCTATAACCCCCTTGGACAAATTTTCGGGAATAGCCGGAAGCGGCATGCCGACAGGTGTCGCGCCCAATTCGCCCAAGAGGTCGGTGACCAGCCGCGTGGGCCCGCGCAATTCCTTGCCGGCGATATCTTCAAGGCTGGCGATTGGCTCGTTGGTGTGGATCACACCGGGGCCATGCACCCAGGAAGCGAGAATTTTTGTGTCTTCAAGTTCGCTGTTTTGGAGCCTGGTGTCTATCAGATCGTATAGGGCGCCGGACGTCGCCTCGGGATTACGCATCATGAAGGGCAGCTCAAAGACCTCCAACTCGTTGAAGCGCCCTGGCGTGTAGCCCGGCAAGGTGAGGATGATGTCGACAGCGCCATCGACAGCCTGCCCATAAAGGTCAGCGGGCCCGCCACCAAGAGACATGCTGTCAAAAACCTCGACCTTGATGCGACCATCACTGGCCGCGCTCAGGCGCTCGGCCCATGGCAGCAAAAAATTGGCATGGAGCGGCGCTTTTGCCGACATGAAATGGTGCACGCGGAGATTGACTTCTTGCGCGTTCGAAACGGTGGCGCCCGCGGTAAGCGCGATGGCGATGGCAATTGCCGCGATCAAAGTCTTCAATTTCTTCTCCCGGGTCGGTGCTCTCGGATTGCTTGCTAGGCGGTTTATCGGAAACTCAAACCGCAAAACAACCGTTTAAGTTGTTCGCATACCCTTTTTCGATCCGCACGGGACCAATTGTCCGGATGTCGACTTGCCGCATCTCCCGCTACGTAAGCCTATTTGCGCTGTCGTCTCTTGGATGCTTAATGGTGTGATCAGGGCGCGCATGCGCGTGATAGCGACACAACCACGCGTGCAGATGGGGACATGATAGGTTCGCTTTACACCAAAGTCCGCAACGATACGCGGTCGTTTCGCCGGCTCCTGCCCTATCGGATTTCGACCAGTTTAATCCGTACGCGGGCTCGGTTGACTTGGTATCGCCGACGCAATGCAACAATTGTTGCTGTTACCGGCAGTTCGGGCAAGTCGACCGCGGTGGCCCTGATAGGCCACATTCTGTCTGCGCACGCGGCTACCAAAATCGCGCCCGTCGATAATGTTCCCCGGCCCGTCGCACGGGCATTTGCTTCCATCACGCCTGACACGCGCTACGCCGTTTTTGAAACCGCGATTGGTGGCAATGAAGACATGAAACATGTCGCGCGTATGCTCAAACCCGATGTTGCTCTGGTAACGATGGTGGCACTCGAACACCGGTCGACTTTCAAGTCTGTTGACCGGATCATCGCGGAAAAAAGCAAGCTCATCAAACAGGTTCGACAAGGCGGCACGGTGGTCGTCAATGCCGACAATGAAGGCGCCATGAAGATGGTGGAGGACAGCCCGGCCCGGCGCGTGACTTTCGGCGTTGGCGCGGGCGTCGACTACCGGCTGTTATCCGTCGAACAGACAGCAAAGCCGTCCTTGATCGTCACAATGGAATTTTGCGGCCAGGCGGAAACCTTCGAACTGCCGTTGATCGGAACGCATATCGGGCCGACGCTTGCCGGTGCCATTGCCACGGCACATACGCTTGGTGTGCCGGTCGAGACCATCCGTCAGCAGGCAGCATGCTTTGCCGGTGTCAGAGGTCGTTTAGAGGTGTTCCGCACCGAGCGCGGCCCGACCTTCGTGCTCGATACGATCAAGGCGCCTTATCACTCGATAATTTCTGTCATTGAGAACTTTGGTAAGGTGCCTGCAAAGCGACGGATCGTCATTGTCGGCAACATTTCTGATTATGCCGGCAATCCGAAGTCGAAATACCGAAAAGCCCGTGAAGCAGCGTTGGCTGCCGGTGATGTTGCGATTTTTGTCGGCCGAACGCATCGGCGCTGTGGCGCAAAGCCAGAAGAGATTGCAGCGGGGCGGTTTTACGGTTTCGACACTGTCAGCGAAGCGGATGCTTTCTTGAAGCAAAATGCGCGCGACACCGATCTGATCCTCCTGAAAAGCGCCCGTAGTGTACATCTGGAGCGGTTGGCGCTGTCATGGCGCACCGGCGTTTTATGTTGGCTGGAGGGGTGTGGCGTCGGCATTTCGTGTCGGCGCTGCATGAACTATCTGCCGATCCGCGGCAACGAGAACGAATAGGCTCTTAAACCAACCGGCTTTGCGTGATCGCAGCTTCGATGAAGCTGGCAAACAACGGATGCGGTTCAAACGGACGCGATTTCAGCTCCGGGTGGTACTGGACGCCGATGAACCAGGGATGGTCCTTATATTCGATTGTTTCCGGCAGCACGCCGTCCGGCGACATGCCGCCGAAAATCAGACCTGATTCCTCAAGCTGCTTTTTGTAGTCGATGTTGACTTCATAGCGATGGCGATGGCGTTCGGAAATGCGTGTGTCCTTATAGATCTCAGAGATTTTGGAATCATCGCCAAGAACGGCGTCGTAGGCGCCAAGGCGCATTGTCCCGCCCAGATCACCATTGGCGGAGCGTTTCTCGAGCATATTGCCCTTCAGCCATTCAGTCATGACCCCCACCACATTGGTGCCGGGTTTTTCAAATTCGCTGGAAACGGCATCGTCAATGCCGGCCAGGTTTCTGGCCGCGTCGAGCACGGCCATCTGCATGCCGTAGCAAATGCCGAAATAAGGCACATTGTGCATGCGGGCAAAGGTGGCGGCAGCAATCTTGCCTTCCGCGCCGCGCTCACCAAAGCCGCCCGGCACCAAAATGCCATGGACCTTTTCAAGGTGGGGTGACGGGTCTTCGCTTTCGAAGATCTCCGATTCGATCCATTCAAGATTGACCCGCGTCCGGTTGGCGATGCCGCCATGATGGAGCGCTTCAATCAGCGATTTATAGGCGTCTTTCAAACCGGTATATTTGCCGACAACGGCGATTGTGACTTCGCCTTCCGGATTGTGGATGCGCTGGCACACATCGTCCCAGACCTGCATGCGTGGCTGTGGCGCCGGGTCGATACCAAATGCGGCCAGTACTTCCTGATCGAGCCCTTCATCGTGGTAGGCGCTGGGCACGTCGTAGATGTTCTTCACATCAAGCGCCTGGATGACCGCCGATTCGCGCACATTACAGAACAGCGACAGCTTTCTGCGTTCGGCAACCGGGATCGGGCGATCGGCGCGCACCAGCAAGATGTCAGGCGCAATACCGATGGAGCGCAGTTCCTTGACCGAATGCTGCGTTGGCTTGGTCTTCAACTCACCGGCTGCGGGAATGTAGGGCATCAGGGTCAGGTGCACATAGACCGCGTTGCCACGCGGCAGATCATTGCCCAATTGGCGGATCGCTTCCATGAAAGGCATGGCTTCAATATCGCCTGCCGTTCCTCCAATTTCGCACAGGACGAAATCATAGGGCTCATTGCCTTCCAGCACGAAGGCTTTGATCTCATCGGTAACGTGCGGAATTACCTGAACCGTCGCGCCCAGATAATCGCCGCGGCGTTCCTTGCTGATGATGTTCTGATAGATGCGCCCGGTGGTGATGTTGTCGTTCTGATTGGCCGACCGTCCGGTAAACCGCTCATAGTGACCCAGATCCAGATCGGTTTCGGCGCCATCATCGGTCACGAACACTTCGCCATGCTCAAAGGGTGACATTGTGCCGGGGTCGACGTTCAAATACGGGTCCAGCTTGCGCAGCCGAACGGTGAAGCCGCGCGCCTGCAACAG
>JBCCRB010000272.1:0-4549 GCA_039208465.1 Pseudomonadota bacterium | reverse complement strand
TTTTTTTCCCATTGAGCAAATCGAGGACCTGACGCCCCAACTCCCCGCTGCGCATTTGATGCGCATCGAGCGGTGTGGCCAACTTGCGCTTTATGAACAACCCGATGCCATCGCCAAGACCATTGCCGAGCGGTCCTGGCTGGCGCAAAAACAGCGATAGCACCGGCTAAATCACCAACTTTGATGATTGTTCTGACCGAACCGCCGTGCCAGCTTTTTCACGAGAGCAAGGCATAGCCGGGATGAAACGATGAACACGCAGCCCATGCACCACAGGCAGGCTTCCGCCGCGCAAAAACTGGCAACGCCTGACTTCGCACAGGTTCGCCTGACCAAACGCGAGATGGAGTGTCTGACGCTATTAAGTCGTGGATATCGCAATTCACGCATCTCCGAACGCCTTGGCATCGCCATGCCCACAGTTGAACTCCACATTTTGAATGCGCGGAAAAAGTTCGGCGCCAAGACGCGCGAACAATTGATGGCCCGCGCCATATTCCACGGCATCATCACGCTTTAGCCGATCAGCGGCATCATCGTGTTGATGGCGCGTTACAGCAACACAGATCCGTCCGCCGATCACAGCCCGTTTGCCACGCACGATGGCAAATAGAACAAACTCAAATGATCAAGCACGCACGGTCAACGCCATGTTCTTCAAGGATGGTGCCGACCGTACCGTTCTGAACCAGCACGTTAAGCCAGTCATCAAGGAACGCCTTCGCCCCCGGACGGCCCTGCGGCATACCCATGGCTTGCCGGATCTTCATGAACGGCGGCGCCAATACACGTCCACCCGGTCGCTTATCCGCCTCCGCCTGCATCACACCATGTATGCCCGCAATGGCGGCGACATTGCCATCGTCCAATGCTTTGAGGAGCGCGTCAAAGTCTTTGAAGATCACCAAATTCTCAGACCCCGGCTGGCGCTGCAAGGTCAGCGTGTAAGCGCTGCCTTCGACGACACCAATGGGCTGACCGGCGGAAACCAGTTCATCGGCCGTATGCGCCGTCGCCAACGGCCCGGCAAGATAGCTCCCCTCAATCTGCAGATACGGCTTTGTAAAATCGATGGTCTGTGCCCGCTTGGGATCAGATGCAAGAAAGCAAACATCCCATTTGTCCTTTTCGGCATCGGCAGACACCAGCGCCGCGCGCTCATACTCGACAAACCGCATATCAAGGCCGAGGTGCCGCCCCAAGGCGCGCGCAAGCGCGACCGTGATCCCGGATGGCGCGCCATCTGACGATTTGCCGACCAGAATAGGATTGCCCTGGTTGAGCGCGACGCGCAGCACGCCTTTTGGCGCAAACTCGGCCAGAATGGCCTCATGGGTTTGGCTCGTCACGAGCCGTAAACCAAATTCGGCAGGAACAGCGAAATCTCAGGCACAAGCGTTACCAGCATCAACAAGCAAAACATCAGCAAAGCGTAGGGTATCATACCCCGCATGACCTGCTTGATCGGCACGCCCGAAATGCCCGACAGAACAAAAAGGTTCAGGCCAATCGGCGGCGTTAAGAGCGCAAGCTCCATGTTGATGATCACGACAATGCCAAAATGAACCTTGTCGATCCCCATGGTATCGAGCGTTAAGACGAGCAAGGGAACAAAGATCAGGATGACGGATATCACTTCCAGGAACATGCCCAAAAAGAACATGATGACGTTGGCGATCAGCAAAACCTGTATGGCCGTCAGACCCGAATTGTTCAGATAATCGGCCAGAGAGCGCGCAACGCCCTGCCCGATCAGCCAGTGGGCCAAGGCAAGCGCTGCCAGAATGATGATCATAATCTTCGCGGTTTCGCGAAACGAATCCGACAGCAGAAACGGGATGTCACCGGCCGTAACGGTGCGGTAGAAAAGCCAACTGATGATGATGGCCATGGCTGCGGCCGCGCTGGCCGCTTCATTCACGGTCAAAAGCCCTGAATAGATGCCGCCAAATACAACCATAGGCATGGTGAGGCCGGGGATCGCGCGTGCGCTTGCGCGACGGACTTTCGCCAGATCAAAAGCGCCTTCCGCGGGCATGTTGCGGCCGCGCCAACGCACATAGAGCATGAACAGGGCGACTTGGATAAGACCGGGCACAACACCGGCTAGGAACAGGCGCGGGACTGATTCCTCAACCACCAGCGCGTAGATGATCATCGGCAGGCTGGGCGGGATCAAAATGCCCAGCGTTGCCGCTGCGCCAATCGTGCCTGTCGTGAACGTGTCGGGATAGCCGCGGGCGCGCATTTGCGGAATGAGCGATTTGCCCATCGCCAGGGCGGTTGCAACCGAAGATCCGCTGATCGCTGCAAAAATTGCGGTGGCGGCAATAGAAACATAGGCCAACGCGCCACGTAGACTGCCAAAGATCGATAGCGCAAAATCGACCAGCACATTGGAAATCCGGCCGCGCTCCATAAACGTGGCGGCGATCACGAACATCGGCACTGCAACGAATTTGGGCGTGTTCAGATGGTCCGCGAAAAACTGCGAAAAGGCAACGAGCGGAATGCCCTCGACGTACCAGGCAAGAATGGCCGACAAACCAAGCGCCAGATAGATGGCCAAGCCACTGAACAAAAGAACGAGGAAAAGGCCGAAGAACACAGCAATCATTGCTCGGCTCCCTTCCAGAACTTGATGCCAGGCCTGACGCGCGCTGCTAACCGCAGCAGATAGGCGATCGAGGCCAAGCCGAAACCGACGGGAACGGCGAGGATGTACATCCACATTGGAAATTGCAGCGACGTATCAGAGATTTGACCCAGCCTGTGGGCAAGTTCGACCGCCAGATATCCGCCCCATGCCACAAATGCGCAAAAGATCGCGCCCGCGATTTCTTCGCCCAGACTGATCGCCTTGCGCACCTTTTCCGGGATGAGGTTGATCAAAAAATCCGCGGCAATGTTCTCGCCCCTAAGAACGAGAACCGGAAGCGACAGCATAAGCCCCCACGCCATCAGGTAGGTAGAAACCTCAGCACCCCAATCGGGCAGACCGCGTGGGTAAAAAACCCGAAGCAGCGTCTCGTTGAACTTGATCGCAATGATGCCCAACGCGAAGATCGAGAGGATCGCCACATTCAGCAGGCCCAAGGCCTTTGCGGCCCGATAAATCGGGCCCCCGGGGGTGTTGGCGTTTGTGTCGCTCATGGGTCCGTCTACTATTCGGCCGTCAAAGCGGCTTTTGCCCGGTCAACAAGATCAGGATCCATGTTGAGCTCAGCGACGATCCCGGGCTGGGCAGCAAGCAGGTTCTCACGCATCTGCGACGTTGTGGTCGCATCAGGAAGCAGAACCGTGATGCCGTTCTGGCGATTGATTTCGACAGAGTCGAACTGACGTTGGGCCGCTGTATCGCGGAAGCCGTCCACCATGTCTTCCCAAGTGTCTTTCATCAACATCTGCATGTCTTCGGGAAGTTTGCCCCATGCCGCAGCAGAAACCATCGGCACGTATTGGACATAGGCCTGCCGGTCATCAAAAGCATATTTGATCCCGGCATCCCAAAGCTTTGCGCTGCGTACAGATTCGTGTGTTGCCCAGATCGTCGAAACCGTGTTGCGCTCCAACGCCTGTGGCAGATCAGACCAAGCGATCTGAACCGGATTAGCCTCAAAGACGCGATAGCGTTCCAGCGTGGCCGCGCCGCCAGGAACACGAACCTTGCGGCCCACAAGGTCTGCAGGTGTGGCGATCAGGCTGTCAGCCGAAAAGATCGTGCCATGGCCAAGATCAAGCGACCGGCCCAGAATGGTCACGCCCAGCTTTTGCTCAAGCTCTGCACGCACTTCATCACCGACAGGTCCGTCAGTCATATTGTAAAGCGTCTCGCGTGGCAGGCCATAGACCATCGGCAACAGCAAAAGGCCGGTATTGGCGACGAATTTGCCAAGATGCTGGTCAGCGGGCACGCCAATATCGATCGCACCTTGCACAAGCGCGGTGGCGACATCCGGGCCGCGATAGCGCGAAGCAGAATCGAATATCTCCAATTCCAGCTTGCCGTCACTGCGCTTGAGCAGTTCCTCGGCATAAAGCCGCATCGACGCGTTGCGAATATGCGTCGGGCCCGTGTCAAGCGACACCGACAGCGTGTAGTCAGCCGCCATCGCCGGTGCGGCGATCGCTTGGCTCGCGGCAAGCGCCGCAGCAATTAGAAAATGTTTCATGGTTTCCTCCCTTGGGTTTCGAATTTTGGCTCAGTCCGGGATCGCAACATGCCCAGCCATAAGGCGCCGTGCAGTACGCACGACGCCTGCGCGATCGATGGTTCGATCAGCGCCTTGCCCCACAAGTGTTAGAGCGACCTCGATCGTTCCCTGTGGGTGCTCAATCACAATGGTTTCAGCGTTCGTTGGTGCCGGGCGCGCAAGACCTGACGAAATGGTGCCGTCCAGCGCCACACAAGAGGCAACACAGATCGCGCCGCTGACCGCGTGGGTCGGGTGGCAGTCCGTCGGCACAAAATATCGAGAGGTCACGTGGGCATCACCGGCAGGCACGGCGAGAAGGCCGAATTTCGGGGTCACCTTGCCGGCCACATCGC